>NZ_JBQCYD010000018.1:0-29958 GCF_052088025.1 Senegalia sp. (in: firmicutes)
TATGGAATATTAATGTCCGAGAAAAAAGTGTGCTGAAAAAGGTTGACAATCCAATACCTCTTATAATCGAAAATCCTATTATATATTTAATGAATAATTCCCCATCATATTTAATGTTATGACGCTTTTTCCAAAGATAAGTGAATAATATTAAATCAAGTACCACTTCATAAATTTGTGCCGGATGTAACAATTTAGAATTTACATTTACACCCCAAAAATATTGACTTTCCATAGGTATTCCAAATACATCACAACCAACTCTTCCTATTGCCTGACCTATTATAATTCCTGGTGCAAATGTATCTGCCACACTAAGAAAGTTTAATTTTTTTCTTTTGCTATACCATATTGCAAAAGTTATGCCAAATATCAATCCTCCTTGAATTGATAAACCTCCATTTCTTATGGCAAATATTGCTGTAGGATTTTCTAAATAGTAATTAAGATTAAATGCTAATACATAGAAAATCCTCGCCCCTATCAACGATACTATTATTGTATATATTGCTAAATCAGATAATTTATCTACATCTTGTTTTTTTCTCTTTCCTTCTTTTAGCATTACTAAAATACCAACCAATATACCTAATGCAATTGTAATTCCAAATACATATATGGAAAAATGACCTATTTTAAAAGCTTCTACCATTACATTACCTCCTACTATTTTTATTATTATTCATCACAATATGGACATTTTCTCCAATTTGTATGAATCAACATTTCACAATTATTGCATTTTTTCTTTATTTGTTCTTTGCAGTTTGGACAATAATTGTAATTTTCATCTACATCTACGCCACATTTATTGCAAATAATATAATTATTTTCATTAGTACATTTACAAGCATTAGCTCTTATATAGATTATAAAGATAATCATTATAAAAATAGTATAGAATATTAACATCATAATAATTTTCCTTTCTTTTGTAAGTTTTCAAACACCAATTGTGGCTTATGCTACATTAATACTAAAACTATTTAAGCAAACAGCCGAATTTGTCTAAATATTATTGTTTTCAAATGTATATAATTGCAATATATATGCCAAAATTATTTTATACAAAAAAATAAAAGCATTTCTGCTTTTATTTTCTTGTATCTATATTATATTTTTCTATTCTATATATAAGTGCATGCCTTGTGATTCCAAGTAATTTTGCAGATTTTGTCTGGTTGAAACTTGTCGCCTCTAAAGCTTGAGTTATCAAATTTCTTTCAACTTCTTCTAAATTTATTCCTGAACTTGGAAGTTTAAAATTATCTATTTGTCCTTTTATATATAACATTTCTTTAGGTAACTTTTCTTTAGTGATTACATTGTCTTCACTTAATATAACAAGTCTTTCTATTACATTCTCTAATTCTCTTATGTTTCCTCTCCATTCATAATTTTTAAGAGTATCTAATGCTTCATCTGTTAGCTTAAATTCTTTTCTACCTAATTCTTTACTGTATTTATTTAAAAAATAATAGGTAAGTAGTTTTATATCATCTTTTCTTTCTCTTAAAGGAGGTATTTCTATTGGAATTACATTTAATCTATAATATAAATCTTCTCTAAATTTACCTTCCTCCACCATTTTCATAAGATCTTTATTTGTAGCTGCTATTATCCTTACATCTACTTTTATAGTTTCGACTCCTCCAACTCTTTCCATTTCTCGCTCTTGTAATATTCTTAGGAGTTTAACCTGTACATTTAAATTTATTTCTCCTATCTCATCTAAAAATATAGTGCCATTATCTGCTCTTTCAAATCTACCTAATTTCTTATTTATAGCTCCAGTAAATGCACCTTTTTCATGACCAAATAATTCTGATTCAAGTAAATTTTCAGATAACGCTCCACAATTCACCTTTATATATGGATTTTTAGCTCTATCACTATTATAATGAATTGCATTTGCAATAAGTTCTTTTCCTGTACCACTTTCGCCAGTTATTAGTACAGTAGCTTTACTCTCAGCTACCTTATCTACAATGTTTAATACATTTTTCAACCCTTTACTTTCACCTATTATTCTTTTTCCAGTTTTATTTTTCAATTCTTCTGTCAAATAATCAATTGTATCTGACATTTTTCTTATATCTAATGCCTTTCTAATTTGAATTTTCAATTCTTCTATATCAAAGGGCTTTGAAATATAATCAATTGCACCTATTTTCATAGCTTCTATAGCAGTTTCAACATTTCCATGTGCAGTCATCATAATAGCTAGAGTGTTTGGAAAATTCTTTTTTATATTCTTTAAAGCTTCTAAACCATTCATCTCTGGCATCTTTAAATCGATAAGTAGCAAATCTGGTTCATGTATCTTTACACTTTCTATAGCTTCCTTACCATTTGAAGCAGTAATTATGGTATAGCCCTCATCTTTTAAGGCTCTTTTAATTGCCCATATCATATTCTTTTCATCATCAGCTATTAAAATCTTTTTCATAAATGAATCCTCCCCTTAATATGCTTTTGGTAAATAAATACTTATTTCTGTACCTTTATCAATTTCACTATTTATCTCTATATATCCATTATGTTCTTCAATTATGCTATGAGTAATTGAAAGACCAAGTCCTGTACCTGAATCTTTAGTTGTAAAAAATGGTTCAAATATTTTTTCGATTTTTTCTTTTGATATTCCAATTCCAGTATCTTTAAATGATATTACAAGATTATTTTTTTCTTCTATTAAATTTATATCTAACTTTCCACCTCTAGGCATGGCTTGAATTGCATTAAAAATTATATTGATGAAAGCTTGTTTTAATTTTTCTCCATCTACTAATATTTCTCTAATTTCTGTTGAATTATATTCTATATTTACATTGTGTTGTTTTGCATATTTTTTTGTTATCAATACTATATCATTTATTAATTTATTTAAATTTATGTTTTGTTCGCTATTTATTTGTGGCTTTGCAAAATTTAAAAGTTCCTTTATTACATTATTTGCTCTATTAATTTCATGATTTATTATACTAAGCCCTTCTTTTAAATCTTCATCTTCTGTTTCGGAGTGCAATGTTTGAGAAATGGTCTTTATTATTCCCATAGGATTTCTTATCTCATGAGCAATACCTGATGCAAGTTCACCTATGGCAGATAATTTTTCTGTTCTTCTTATCTGTTTTTCTAATTTTTTTATTTCTGATATATCTTCTAATATTATTACAACTCCTTCTATATTCCCCCCGATATTTTTAAGTGGATAAGCTAAGAGTCTTACATCTAATATATCACTATTTTTTATTCTAAACCGTGTTTCTATATTAATTTTTTTATATTTAGTATCAATCACTTCTTTTAAAACCTTTCTTATCTTTTCATGTTCAATAAAGAATTTATTTATATTTTCACCTATAAATTGTTCTTCGGTTTGCTTAAGTAAATTTATTCCTTCTTTATTAATAGATCTTATATTAAAACTCTTATCCACAGATATCAATACATTTGTTATACTATTTAAAATATTTTGAGTGTAGTTTTCTAGATCACTCAATTTTTCTATTTGATAACTGAGTAATTTCTTTTTTCTATTATCGGATTCAACTAAGAATCCTGTAATTATACCAATTAATAAAAACATAATTATTTCTAAAAATTGATTCAATATTTCAATATCAATCAATCCAAAATATATAAATAAATGTGGTGCATATAGCAGTGATATAATAATCGGTGTTATAATTCCACCTCTAAGTTTAAATTTAAAAGCAGAAACTATAATAGGAATATAATACAACCTTCTATAAAAATCATGAATACCCCAATCGGAAGATATACTAAAATAATGAAAAAAGGTTATTATAATTATCATTACACTTATATAAATTATATCTTTAGCTTTTTTATTCATATAGACACCTCTCTTTAAAATTATATTATCATGAATTCAATATAAAATATATATCTGGCATAATTATTGCTTTAATATATAGTAAGTTTATCAAATCAAAGGAGGGATATAGTCTTTTAATCATATTAGCAAATCAAATATTAAAGATATTTGTAGGATATTCTACAATAGCTGTGTCATATACCACAATAAAAAAGGAGAGATTTAGAATGAAGAAGAAAAAGAAGAAAAATGTATTTCAAAAATTCATAGAAAAGTTAGCTGATACAAATAAAAAAGATTTTGGAAGTGGAAGAATGGATTGTTGTGAAGTAAATCAAAAAAGTAATGGTTCAAATAAAAAATAATGAAAATAGGAGATATGGTAATAATTATAACTATTTTGATTGTTTCCATTATAAGTTTAATTTCAGTAAAATTACTAAATGAAAATATAAATGAAAAAAATATTTTAATAAAAGTTGATAAGAAAATAGTAAAAGAAATATCTATAGACAAATCAGTAGATAAAAAATATAGTTTTAATTTTGGTAGAGAAAAAGGGTTTTTACAAGTCAAAAATGGTAAGGTGAGAATGCTTCAAATGAATGATGATATTTGTCCTAGAAAAATTTGTTCAGAAACAAGATGGATAGAAAATTCCAAAGACACTATAGTATGCTTGCCAAATAAAATAGTAGTTAGCTTAGAAGCTACAGATAAAGAAAATGAAGATATTGATGTATTATCATTTTAATTTACGGAGGTGTATTAATGGAAAAAAATAATACTAAAAAAATAGGTTTTATGATGCTTGCCTGTTGTATGCTACCAATATTACTATTATTAGCTCTTCCTCTTCTTGGATTAACTAATTCAATTGGAAGAGGCCCTATGTTCTTATTATATCTTATTCCTCATATAGGGATAATGATGTTTATGATGAGGGGAAATGGTCATGATTCTTGTCATAGCGGTCATGCGAAAAAAGAAATAGAAAACAAAGAATAAAATTAAAAGGAGATGTGAAGTATGAATAAAAAAATGGTTATATTTATTATAATAGGAATCGTGTCACTAGTTGCCTTAACAGGTTTTGCATATGCTGATAGATTTGATGGACATTTTTCTCATATGAGAGGATTTGATAATAACGATTCTGATGAAATGATTGATATTATGAAAGAAAATGGTTATGAAGATGTAGCTGAATCAGTAGAAAATGGTGATTATGAAAAAATGGATGAATTCATGAACAATATCACTGATGAAGATTATGAAAAAATGACTAAATTAATGAAAGAAAATGGTTATGGTCACATGTCAAATATGATGGAAAATACCAGTAAAGATGAAATGATAGAAATGCATAACGATATGGGTGGAGCAGAAGCTTGCCATTAAAATTAAGAGCGGTTCCTTTTGCAATCGCTTGTTGTTTGTTTAATTATTTTAAATATGGGTAATATAATTATGGAGAAATTTTATAAATTTATAGGAGGTAATTATGTCACATATAAAAAAAATGAATGAATATTTATCAAATTTAGCAGTTTTAAATGTCAAACTTCATAATTTACATTGGAATGTAGTAGGTAAGCAATTTGTGCAAGTTCACGAATTTACTGAATCATTATATGACGATATGTTTGAAAAATATGATGAAGTAGCTGAAAGCTTAAAAATGAAAGGTGAAAAACCTTTAGTAAGAATAAATGATTATTTAGAAAATGCTTCTATAAAAGAATCAGATAAAGATAAGTTTTCTGTAGATGAAGTACTTGACATTGTGAAAACTGACTTACAAGCTATGAAAAATTTAGCTACAGAAATAAGAAATGCAGCTGATAAAGAAGATGATTTCGAAGTAGTAGCTATATTTGAAGATCATGTAGCTGGTTATAGTAAAAACCTATGGTTTATTAATTCAATGCTTTCATAAAGATAAAAACACGGATTATTTTCTATAATAGAAAATAATCCGTGTTTTTATCTTTATGAAACTACATGACAAGCTACACTATGCCCCTCTTCTAATTCTCTAAGTTCTGGTTCTATATTTTCACATTTTTCTATTTTATATTTACACCTTGTTTTAAATCTGCAACCACTTGGAGGATTTATAGGACTTGGTACATCTCCTTTTAGTATTTCCCTGTTTCTTTTCTTGCTTAAATTAGGATCTGCTATTGGTATGGATGATAATAATGCTTTTGTATATGGATGAAGGGGATTTTTATATAATCTATCACTTTTAGTAATCTCAACTAATTTTCCTAAATACATTACACCTATCCTATGAGAAATATGGTTTACCATAGATAAATCATGAGATATAAATAAATATGTTAATCCAAATTCATCTTGTAAATCTTTTAATAGGTTTATAACCTGTGCTTGTATAGATACATCTAATGCAGATGTTGGCTCATCACATAATATGAATTTAGGTTTGACAGATAAAGCTCTTGCAATCCCTATTCTTTGTCTTTGTCCTCCACTAAACTCTCCTGGATATCTATCCATATCATCTTTATTTAATCCTACTTTTTCTAATAAATTATATATAATATCAAATCTATCTTTTTTACTCATATCAAACATCTCAAGAGGTTCATTTATGATATCGCATACAGTCATATAAGGATTTAATGATGCAAATGGATCTTGAAAAATTATTTGCATATCTTTTCTATATTTTTTTAAATCCTTTTCTTTCATATTAGATATATTATTACCATCAAAAATGATTTCTCCACTTGTAGGTTCATATAATCTAGTAATTGTCCTGCCAATAGTAGATTTTCCACATCCAGATTCTCCTACGAGCCCAAGAGTTTCTCCTTTATTTATATTAAAACTAATATCATCTACTGCTTTTACATACTGATCATTACTTTTAAAAAAATCATTTTTTACTTTAAAATATTTTTTTAAATTTCTTATTTCAATTAAAGGTTCATTCATCTAAACTTCCACCTTCCTATTTAAAAAACACATAGATTTATGAGTATCAGAAAGTTTGTAACTTTTTGGTATTTCTTCTTTGCAAATATCCATTTTATAATCACATCTATCATAAAAAGGACATCCTTTAGGTGGTTCTAATAAATTAGGAGGAAAACCTTCTATAGGTAAAAGTTTATTCTCATCTCCAAGTTTAGGTATGGAATTTAACAGACCTTCAGTATAAGGATGATTAGTATTATAAAATATTTCTTCAGTAGTGCCTTCTTCCATAATAAGCCCTCCATACATTACAATTATCCTATCACAAGTTTCTGCAACAACCCCTAAATCATGAGTTATTATAATTATTGATGTATTAGTTTTATCTTTTAATTCTTTCATTAACTCCAATATTTGAGCTTGAATTGTAACATCTAGCGCTGTAGTGGGCTCATCTGCTATTAGTAGCTTTGGTTTACATGATAGAGCCATAGCAATCATAGCACGTTGTCTCATTCCACCAGAAAACTCATGAGGGTAATTATCTATTCGAGTTTCTGGTGATGGTATTCCAACCGCTTCTAAAGACTCTATAACTTCAATTATAGCTTGTTTTTTATTTAATCCTTTATTTTTAATTAAAATATCCACCATTTGCTCTCCAACAGTATAAACTGGATTTAAAGAAGTCATTGGATCTTGAAATATCATTGAAATCTCATTTCCTCTTATATTCCTTAATTTTTTTTTAGAATAATTATTTATATTTTCACCATCAAATATTATATCACCCTTTTTTATTTTTCCAGGTTTTTTTATAAGATTCATTATAGACATAGAAGTAACACTTTTTCCACTACCTGATTCTCCTACTATTCCTAGAACCTCACCCTTTTCTACATTGAAATTTATACCTCTAACTGCTTGTACTTCTCCCTTTCTTGTAAAAAATGATGTCTCTAAATTTTTAATTTTTAATATATCTTTCATTCTACTCGCCCCTTTTATCAAGCGTATTTCTAATAGTATCTCCTAATATATTAAAACTTAGAACAGTTATTAATATAAATACTCCAGGAAAAATACCTAAATAAGCAGCCTCATCCATATAACCTTGAGACTTACTTAGCATGCTACCCCATGAAGCATCAGGAGCTTGTACACCCATGCCTAAAAAACTAAGTGAAGATTCTATAAGTATTGCACTAGCTATGCTTAAGGTAGCTGCTACAATGATTGTAGGTAATACATTTGGAATTATATGTTTTGTAATTATTTTAAAATTTGATATACCTAAACTTTTTGCATATAAAACATATTCATTACTTTTTATGCTAAGTGTTTCTGCACGTACTAATCTTGCTGTTGTCATCCATCCAAGTAATCCAATTACAGCAACTATTATTCCCATACTAGGTTTAAGATAAGCATTTAAAATTAATATTATAAAAAAACTTGGTATTGACATCAATATATCCACTACTCTCATCAAAAAAGAATCTAATTTCCCTTCAAAATATCCACTTATTGAACCTACTATGGTTCCAATTGTTATAGAAATCAACATAGATAAAAATCCTACACTTAAAGATATTCTTCCACCATATAATATTCTAGTAAAATAATCTCTCCCCATTATATCTGTTCCAAATATATTCTTTAAATTAGGTGATGTAAATCTAGATGCCATATCTATTCCATTTGGGTCATAAGGAGATAAAAATGCAAATATAGATATAATAGTAAAAATAAATATTATTGCTAATGCAATTTTTCCTAATTTACTTGAAAGTATTTGATTTTTTAATCCTTTCATTAGTTTAATATACATAAAATCACCTCGTATTTCCAATTCTTGGGTCAACTATTCCATATAAAATATCTGCAATTAAATTTCCTATAATAAGAAGTGTGGCAGTAAGCATAGTTGTTGCCATTATCACAGGATAATCATAATTAAATATAGAATCCACCCCAAGTCTTCCCATTCCTGGCCATCCAAATACTGTTTCTGTTATGAAGGCCCCTGTTACTAGATTTGGTAAACTCATGCCTAGTATTGTGATTATAGGAAGCAATACATTTTTTAGTACATATTTAAACATAATTTTAGATTGTGAAAATCCATATGCTTCTTCTGTTCTAACATAATTTTCATCTAATTGCACTATAGTACTTGTTCTTATATACCTTGTATATATT
The DNA here is from genome assembly GCF_052088025.1 of Senegalia sp. (in: firmicutes). Taxonomy (NCBI): domain Bacteria; kingdom Bacillati; phylum Bacillota; class Clostridia; order Eubacteriales; family Clostridiaceae; genus Senegalia; species Senegalia sp. (in: firmicutes). The sequence goes on from NZ_JBQCYD010000018.1 coordinate 8,993, forward strand.
GATATACTCGAAAAACTTAAAACGATAGAAGGTAATATACCATGTTTTATGATATCTAATATAGAATCAGGTGCTCCCAAAGTCCTCATCCCAACACTGGGTAATAAATTGAGTTTATAGGCAAATACATATATAAGTATTATTCCAAACCAAAAACTTGGTATTGATATACCTACATAAGATATTGTTGTAATAATATTATCTATAGTTCTTCCTTTTTTCTTGCCTGTATATAAACCTAATGGTATTGATACTAATAAAGATATCAATAATGAGCTTCCCATAAGTCCTATGGTTGCGGGAAGTCTAGATTTTATTATTTCTGTTACAGGTCTGAAATCTATTAGTGAATATCCCAAATCTCCTGTAAGTACTTTCTTTATCCACTTTATATATTGAATATAAACAGGATCATTTAACCCTAATCTTTCTTTTACCAATTCTATTTCACTTGCATTCATCTGTGGAGAAATATAACTTGTTGATGGATCTCCTGGTGCTAAATGCATTAAAGTAAAAGATATTATAGATATAATAATTAGCATTATAATACCTTGAAATATTCTTTTAAAAATATATTTTGACATAATTCACCAACTTTCAAATTAATTTAAAAGACAGCTCAAAATTGAACTGTCCTTTATATTATTCAACCATATATATTTGAGATAAATCATTAAACATATGAATAGGTGCAGGCTCTGCTTCTTCTAATCCTTGAAACTTTGGATCTACTGCAACTATTACATATCCATAGTCTATAGGATACATTGGCGCATCTTTCATTATTTTTTCTTGAATCTCTTTATATAATTCTTCCCTTTTTGTAGCATCTTTTTCTTTGGCAGCTTCATCCCAAAGTTTATCAACTTCTTCATTTTTATATCCACTTACATTATTCATGCTATCAGTTTTAAATACTTGAGCATAGGTTGAAGGTTCCTTACCATATATATAACCATTAAAAGCTAAATCATATTCATCTTGATGATCTTCTTCAAATAAAGCTTGAAAGAAAGATGACATATCCATTGCTTTAAGCTCTACATTTATACCTATTTCCTCTAAATATTGTTGAACTAATAATTCTCTAACATTGTCATCCCCTCCATAAGCAAGTGTTAGACTAAGATTGTTAACTCCGCTTTCTTTCATTAATTCCTTTGCTTTTTCTACATCATACTCATATTTTTCTACATCATCAGTTTTATACATAGTTTTGTCTGCAAAGAATGAGTATGCTGGTTTTGCATAATCAGTAGAAAGGTAATCAGCTTTTAAAAGTTCTTCCCTATCTATTGCATAAGCTATTGCTTGTCTTACTTTTTTCTCACCTAATTTGCCACCATTTTGATTAATTATTAAATAATCTAATCTATCTTCGTCAAAAGCTAAAATATTTGCACTTTCTTCAAATTTTTCAACCTTATCAGCAGATATACTCATAGCATCTATTTCACCATTTTGAAGTGCAATTTCAGCTGAAGCTGCCTCAGGTATTATTCTATATACTACTTCATCTAAATGAGGTGAACCTTTGAAAAATTCATCAAATTTAGAAAGAGTTAATGTTTCTCCTGCTTTTCTTTCTTTAAATTTAAATGCCCCAGAACCAACTGGATTATTATTTACATCACTTGTTTGAATATTTTCTATTCCCCCATATACATGCTCTGGAAACATTCTTATTCCACCTATAGTATCTAAAAATCCAATTTGTACTTCTGGTAATATAAATTTAACATTTAATTCATCTATCTTTTCTATCTTAACTTCACCTTTTGAAGTTACAAATGAATCTCTTAAATGACTTCCCTGGTTTTTATCCATTATAGTATTAAATGTAAATATCAAATCATCAGCATCTAAAGCTTCACCATCATGCCAAGTAAGTCCTTCTTTTAATTTTAGATCATATGATAAATAATCTTCAGATGGCTCGATACTTTCTGCTAACCAGTAATCTATATCTTCACCTTTTAAATTGTAAAGAGGAGAAAATATATGATTTACTAAAGTTAGAGTTGTTCTATCATTACCATATAAAGGATGTATAACTCTAGAATCTGCATCAACTCTAAATACCATTTGCCCACCTTCTACTTTTTCACCATCACTTTCTACTTGGTCATTTGAAACTTCTTTATCTTCTCCATCATTTGATTCATTTTCATCACCACATGCTATAAAAATAAACATAGTAGATAAAATTAAAATCAAAAATATTGCCATTCTTTTTTTATTCATACTTACAACCCCCATTTTTATTATTTTGGATCCAAGAGAAATTATAGCATAATTTTTCATAGCTTATGTTACTAATCTTTAACTATAGAATCTTTTAATATTACTCTATTATGTAATAGATTTCATCTATATAATATCTAAATACATTATCTTCTAATTTATGATATAATATAATATCAAATTATTTTTAGTGAGGGTGTTTTGATGTTTAATATTACTGAAGATTTAATTAGAAATTCTGTTTTAAATGATAGAACATTTAAAAAAAGTATAGATTATTATAAGGATAACTATGTTAAAAATTTATTATTTTATAGAAATAAAGATACATTTAGTTCTATAGTAGAAGGAACTAAAAATTATCAAGTAAATGTATCTTTTGATGAATTTGGAAATTTAGACCATGCTGATTGTGATTGTCCTGCTTATCGTGAATATTGGGGTTATTGCAAACATATAGGTGCTACTCTTTTTAAAATAATGGACCAAGATAGTAGGTCTCGTTTTGATAAAAAAATTATGAATCAATCAGATGAAAATATAACAAATTTATTAAATTATTATAGATATAATCAAACTGATTCAAAGATTCCTATAAATATTGAATATAATTATGAATTTGATCCAAATAGGATAACTGGTCTTAAGTATGCATCAAGTTTGAATTTACGAATAGGTGAAGAAAAATTATATGTTGTTAAAAGTATAAAGACACTTTTTCAAAATATAGAATATGGGAACTCAATAGTATTTGGAAAGAACTTCACTTTTGAACCTGATATACACACATTTAAAGAAGAAGATAAGGCTGTTATAGATATGTTAAAAGAAATGTATGATAATGAAAATTATATAAATGAATATTCATCTTATGGTAGTGGGAGTATGTTTAAAGGTAAAAATGTTACTCTTACTCCCAATACACTTAAGAGATTCTTTACACTTATGAAAAACAGAAAGATAAATGCAAAAATATATGATTTTTCTTATGAAGACATTGAAATTAAAGATGGTGAAATATTAGTAGATTTTTCACTTAAAGATATCAATGAAAATTTATCACTCAAAATGAATCATGAAGGATTACTTGTACCCTTAGTTTCAAATGGTGAATATTTCTTTTCAAATGAAAGCATATTAAATATCCCAGAAAAACAAAGGACTAGTTTGATACCTATTTTAAATACTATGAATTCATCTGATGATGAAACTATAAATATTCCAAAAGAATACAGAGAAAGCTTCATCTCTGAAGTATATCCATCAGTTAAAAAAGTTGGCCCTATAAAGATTGATGAAAAGGTAAAATCATCCATATATAATCCTGACTTAATTAAAGAGATATATCTTGATAATGAAAATGAAAATATTATAGCTAATATCAAATTAATATATGGAGATACTACAATTGAACCATTTTCTAAAAATAAAAGAAATTTAGAAAATGATGATAAAATATTGCTTCGTGATATAGAAGCTGAAAATGAAGTATTAAGCATATTTGAACGTGCAAATTTTAAGGTGAATAAGGAAAATAATATATATTTAGAAGATGAAGATGATATATATACCTTCCTTTATGAAAAGCTACCTGTCCTACAAGAAAAGGCAGATATTTATTATTCAAATAGCTTTAAAAATATAAAACTAAAAGATCCTAGTTCATTTAAAGGTGGGATTAGATTAAACGAAAAAAGCGACATGCTTGAATTTTCTTTTGAAATAGATGGTGTTAGTGATGAAGAATTAAAGGAAATATTTAATTCTCTAAATAAAAATAAAAAATATCATAGGTTAAAAGATGGATCTTTCCTACCCCTACAAATGGATAGTTTAAACAATATGGGTAAGGTCATTGATAATTTAGAGCTTGATTTAGATGATTTTCATGATTCAGTTATTGAAATACCTAAATTCAATGCACTTTATCTAGATGATGAATTAAAAGATGAAAGTTTACATTTCATCAATAGAAATTTAGCTTTTAAAGAACTTGTTCAAAATATAAAAGAACCAAAAGATATGGAATTTATGCCACCTACACATTTAAAAGATGTGCTTCGTAATTATCAAAAAATAGGATTTAAATGGCTAAAAACCTTGTCTTTATATGGACTAGGTGGAATACTTGCAGATGATATGGGGCTTGGAAAAACTATTCAAGTATTATCTTTTCTTACTAGTGAAAAAAAAGAAAAAGAACACAAACCATCTATCATAATAGTTCCAACATCTCTTGTATATAACTGGGAAGATGAAATAAAAAAATTTGCAAATGATTTGAAATATCTAATCATTTCTGGTGACAAGAAAATAAGAAGTGAAAAAATAAAAGATGCAAATGATTATGATGTAGTAATTACCTCTTATCCATTGATAAGACGTGATATAGAACTATATAATGATTTTTATTTTAAATATTGTATTTTAGATGAAGCACAACATATAAAAAATCCAACTTCCCTAAATTCAAAATCAGTAAAGATGATAAAATCAGAAACTAACTTTGCTCTAACAGGTACACCTATTGAAAATACACTTACTGAATTATGGTCCATATTTGATTTTATATTGCCAGGATATCTTTTTTCTCATAATAAGTTTATTAAAAAATATGAAAAACCTATTATAAAAGAAAATGATATAAAAGCTCTAGAATCACTAAAAAAACATATTACCCCATTTATATTGAGACGACTAAAAAAAGATGTTTTAAAGGAATTACCTGATAAGATTGAACATAAAATCACAGCAGAACTCACAAATGATCAAAAGAAAATCTATTTATCCTATTTAAATGAAATCAAGGGTGATTTAAAATCAAGTATAGAAGAAAAAGGATTTAATAAATCACATATGAAAATGCTAGCAGGACTTACCCGTCTGCGCCAAATTTGTTGCCATCCTAATACCTTTATAGAAAATTATACTGGAGATAGTGGAAAGCTAAAATTACTTGAAGAAATATTAAATGAAACACTTGCAAGTGGTCATAGGATACTTTTATTTTCACAATTCACCTCAATGCTCTCTATTATAAGGAAAATGCTAGAATCTAAAGATATAAAATATAAATATTTAGATGGCTCTACTAAATCAGAAACTCGAGGAGAGCTTGTAAAGGAATTCAATGATGGGGATGGAGACATTTTTCTTATCTCTCTTCGTGCAGGTGGAACGGGTCTTAATCTTACAGGAGCAGATACTGTAATACATTTTGATCCTTGGTGGAACCCTGCAGTTGAAAATCAAGCTACAGATAGAGCACATAGAATAGGACAAAAAAATACTGTTCATGTTATGAACTTAATAACCAAAGGCACTATTGAAGAAAAGATTTTTGAACTACAAGAGAAGAAAAAAGGTATTGTAGATTCAGTTATAAAACCTGGTGAAAAAATGGTTTCAAAAATGACAGAGGAAGAATTAAGAGATATCTTTGGTATTTAATGGGTAAAAACAATCTATGGAGGTGCTGTGATGCAAATTAAAATTAAAGAAATGTTTAATGAAGATAAAAAGAAGGCAATAAAATACATTAAAGATAAGGAAAAAGGCAAAAGATTAATTGATGAAGCAGTTCATAAATCTAGAAATGAAGATAGCGGTAGTAAGGAACTTAAAAGTGACTTAATTTTAAGCATATCTCTTTTAAAAGCTTATATCAGTGGAGAATATAGAGATATCTCTAAAACAACCATTATAAAAATTGTTGCAGCAATACTTTATTTTGTAAATCCTTTTGATGTAGTTCCAGATTTCATACTTTATGCTGGATATATTGATGATGCATTAGTATTTTCCTTAGTTCTTAGAGGTATGAAAAAAGAAATAGAAAAATATAAAAAATGGAATACCATGCAATAATATTCAAGTATTTATATCATTCCTTATGCAAATAATATTAATGTCACAAAGAAAAAAGGATGATATAAAATGGATAAAAATGATAAAGATATTGAACAAAAATATATTATAGATACTAATAATAAAAATAAATTCCCTATCATAGAAAATAAAATCAATGCCAATGTATTTCCTTTAGATATGAAAAGAGATGTAGATTATATTGACCCATCAAAGTTTAAATAAATTTAAACTTTAAAAAAGGATTCTCCGCTAGTAGAGAATCCTTTTTCTGTATTATACTTAATGAGGAAGTATAGTAAATCTCAAAATAAATAATATTGCTAGTACATATATTATAGGATGAACTTCTTTTGCCTTACCGTTTACTATTTTTGTTATCGGATAGAATATAAGTCCTGCTGCAATACCATTTGCAATACTATAAGTAAAAGGCATAATTGCCATAGTTAAAAATGCTGGTAATGCTTCAGAAAAATCTTCAAAATCTATATGTTTTATGCTTGTCATCATCAGTACTCCAACTATTATAAGAGCAGGTGCAGTAGCTTCTGGTGGTACCATACCTACTATTGGTGCTAAGAACAAGGATAATAAGAATAAAACTCCAATAGTTACAGAGGTAAGTCCAGTTCTACCACCTTCACTAACTCCTGATGCACTTTCTACAAAGGTTGTAGTTGTGCTAGTTCCAAGAAGTGCTCCTACTGAAGTTGCTATTGAATCAGCAAAAAGTGCTTTATCCATATTTTTAAGCTTTCCTTCTTTATTTATAAATCCTGCTTTTGCTCCAGTACCTACAAGAGTTCCTATTGTATCAAACATATCTACTAAAGATAATGAAATAACTACAGTTATAACACTCATTATAGCTCCAATTAAACCAACTTCACCTAAATTTAATAGTCCAACAAAATCTGCTTTAAAAAGAGTAGGTGCAAGAGATGGTATAGAAAAATTAAATTCTGTAGGTACACTTGTTACTCCAAGAGGTATACTTATTATTGTAGTTGCTATTATTCCTATTAATATTGACCCTTTAATTCCTCTTGTCATAAGAACTGCTATTATCAAAAGTCCTATGAGAGTTACTATTGTTGCTTTTTGAGTGAAATCTCCAAAACCTATAAGTGTTGCTGGATTGCCTACTATAATATGGCCTTGTTGAAAACCAATCAATGATATAAATAATCCAATTCCTCCACCAATAGCTCTTTTAAGAGAATCTGGTAGAGCATCTACTATTGCTTCTCTAAGTCCTGTAATAGTTAATATTATAAATAATATTCCTGATATAAACACTGCTGCAAGAGCTTCTTGCCAAGTATAACCAAGACCCAAAACTACTCCATAAGTGAAAAATGCATTAAGCCCCATACCTGGTGCTAGTCCAAATGGGAGGTTTGCATATAAACCCATTATGAGAGTACCAATTGCTGCAGCAACACATGTTGCAACAAATACAGCACCTACTATAGGATCTTCAAATCCAATACCTGCTGCTGCATCTCCAAGAGCTCCAGCCTCATTCATACCTGCAAGCTTCAAAATATTAGGATTTACAAATATTATGTAAGCCATAGTTACAAATGTAGTGATACCTGCCATTATTTCTGTTTTTACATTGGTATTATTTTCCTTTAATTTAAAAAATGAATCCATTTATAATTCCTCCTTTATAAGTATAAAATAAAAAAACTCTTAAAATAATCACTACAAGTGATTATCTTAAGAGTTAAATTCAAAGATATCCACTCATAGTCTAAGAATTTACGGTTCTTAGGTAGAAACTTTCTGGCCCTATTCCAGATTATTATACGAGTATTCCTATTTAATTCTAAGATTATATTAACAGATTCAATTTAATAAGTCAATAGAAAACACGAATATTTTTTTGTTAATTGAATTTAATGTTTTGATGAGTTTTTATCTTTATTATGGTCTATGAGTATTTTTATTTTTTAATCTTTCATTTCTTTCTTTATCATGATCAATATCACTACCCATATAATCTACATATTCATCTCTATCAAATGTAGGTTGATTTAAATTCCTATCATTTACTGTATTGTCTGTCGTTTTTTCTTCTATCAAAACAACTATATTTCCTGAATCCAACTTAGACTTATATTCTTTTAATGAATTTCTTTCTTCATTTTCTTGGTAATTATTCCAAAATCCTTCTTCGTACCTATCAAAAGTGAATGTATCTTTTATGCTATCCCAGATGCTTTTTTTATCATCTTTATTGGACTCCATATACTCCAAATCTTCATCTAAATCCTCTTTTGCTACTACAGTTATTTGTTCTTTTTCATATCCCTTATCTAATAATTCTTTTACCGCATCACGAGCTTCATGATTACTACTATAGCTTCCATATATTTTTTTCGCATCTACACCTCCATAAGAATATTTATTAGTATATCTACCCATAAATATTCTTTACAAATATATTAAATATCTAATTCTTCTTTCATCTCTTCTATTATCTTTTCATCAGTCAGATTATAACCACCTATATAATAAACTTCCCTATCATCTCTTATAAGAGCTATATCCTTATTTATAGATAAATAATATGCTTCATCTGCATTCCATATATTATTTTCTATTTTTATAATACTGTCATTTATATTTCTTTCTATCAATTCATCTATTGTTTTTGCATCTTCTGCGGTTTTTAAATCTATATATTCATCTTTACTTAAACCTAAGGTTTCATAATCCCCTCTTAAGGCATTTTCATTTTCTGATAATTCTTCTAAAGCATAGCTATAACTTCCCGTAATAGAATTCCTTCTTTCTTTTAAAAGTAAATCTACTAATCTTTTAGCAATACTTTCATTTAATGAGTCATAGTACTTTATTTCAACTGAATCTATTCCATGAGTATAATAATGATAAAATTCTGGAATTAATATACTACCATTTTCTCTATAGGTATAATCTTTATTTTCTTCCTTGGATAAAAACTTTGGGAAACCTGTAAAAATGATAATATTTGATATTACAACTGCTAGAATTAAAGTTACTACAAAAAATATTCTTTTATATTTTTTAGACATTTCACTTGGTTTTATATTGTATTTATACATCAATCCTATAGCTAATCCTACTAGTCCTGGAATAAATGCAGAAAATAATATTATGTCTTTATATCTTATAGCCTTATAAGTAATATATATGATAAATAATATAAGAAATATCATTCCACCAACTATAAATATACTAATAAACTTTCTATACATATCTGTTTTGCTATATTCAATATCATTTCCATATTCTATATTTTTCTTATTCTTCCTTAGAAATATTTTATAAACTATTACTTGTACAAGTGCTCCTACTATTGCAAATATAAGCATAGGTACTATAAATAAATACATGCCTGATACTAGACCTTCTACTGAGAAAAATATTCCAGTATTTATCCATAAGAAAAACAATAAAAAAGGTATCAATATATATGCTGATAATAATTCTTTCTTTGCTATTTTTTTGATAGCATGAAACTTCTCTTCCTCATCTGTTTGAAGTTCTATCAAATCTTCAGAGTTCTTTTTATAATAAATATGAAAATCATAGCTCTTAGCTGCAAATTTCCATCCTACACTTTCTGTGACATCTCTAAATTCTTCTATTTCTTTTTTTGATTTTCTATTAAAAGCACTTTCAATTTCATATGGAGTTATTGAAAAATCCAAGTTTTGCTTTTCTGTTTTTTCAAATATAAAAATACTAGCTAAAATAATCCTTTTTATCATCCATCCTCGACTAGCCATTTCAGATAAATATTTTTCTACAGATGGTATATTTGTGACATTTAAATTATGTATGGTAATTTTTTTACTCATATTCATCCCCCTTAAACACATTTTCTGCATCTTCTATCAATTTCTTCAATCTTTTAATTTCCCTATTAACAAGTATTTTACCACTATCATTTATTATATATATTTTTTTATTGTCCTTTTCTGAAATTATATCTATGTATCCTTCATCCAAAAATCTTCCAAGCAAATTGTATAATGTACCAGGCCCAACAATTACTCTCTCCTTTGTAAGTTCTTTAATATAGTTCATAATCTCATATCCATGTCTTTCTTCATATAAACTAAGTAAAACATAAAACATAGGTTGAGTTAGTTTATCAAAATATCCCATATCATCCACTCCCACTTATATCGACCTTCGATATATAATATTATATGTCGAGTGTCGATATAATGTCAAGTTTTTTTAACAAAAAAATAGGACTTAGAAAATTTTCTAAGCCCTGTTTATCTTCATATTTTATCTATAACTACTACATAAAAAACTTACCTATAAATAATACTGCTAATACATACATTATTGGTGATACCTCTTTGTGTTTTCCTGTAAAGACTTTAAGAAATACAAATGATAATATCCCAAAAGTTATACCTTCTGCTATGCTATAGCTTAAAGGCATCATTATTATAGTCAAAAATGCTGGTATTGCTTCTGTATAATTTTCTAAATCTATTTCTTTTATTGAAGTCATCATGAATAATCCTACCAATATCAATACTGGAGCTACAGCTGTAGAAGGTATCATTAAAAATAAAGGTGATAAAAATAAAGCAATTATAAACATAGCTGCTGTGCTAAGAGCTGTAAGCCCTGTCCTCCCCCCACCTGCTACACCAGATGCACTCTCTACTACAGTAGTAACAGTACTTGTCCCAAACATTGCACCAAATGTAGTGCCAATAGCATCAGCAAATAAGGCCTTTTTAGCCTCTGGTAATTCACCTTTGTCATTTAACATATTTGCCTTATCTCCCACGCCTACTAAGGTTCCAACTGTATCAAATAGATCTACAAATAAAAATGTAAATAATACAATAAACATATCCCATGTAAATATATTTTCAAATTGAAATTTAAAGAAAATAGGTTCAAGAGAAGGTGGTGCGCTAAAAATATTTAATCCTTCTGGTAAAATAGTTTGGCCTAATGGAATTCCAATAATAGTAGTTAAAATCATCCCAATTAATAAGGCACCCTTCACATTCTTTGCTAATAATACTCCTATTACCACTATACCAATTAAAGTAAGTGCCGGTCCTGGTGAAGCTATATTACCTAATTTAACTACAGATCCTGATAGAATATTTTTTTCAACAGCTACCATTCCTGTATTTACTATTCCTGAATTAATAAGTCCAATAAATGCAATAAAAAGTCCTATTCCTACTGAAATTGATTTTTTTATAGTCATTGGTATACAATTTATTATAGCTTCCCTTATATTCAATGCTGTTAAAAGTATAAATATTAATCCTTCTAAAAACACTGCTGTAAGAGCAAATTCCCAAGAATAACCCATACCTAAGACCACAGTATATGCAAAAAATGCATTAAGTCCCATGCCTGGTGCTAGTGCAAATGGCATATTAGCATATAAAGCCATTACTAAGGTACCAACAATAGAAGATAAGGCTGTGGCAGTAAACAATGCATTTACATCCATTCCCGTCTCCCCGAGTGTTATAGGATTTACTATTAAAATATATGCCATAGTCATAAATGTAGTGATTCCTGCTGTAATTTCTGTCTTTATGGTAGAGTTTCTTTCCTTAATTTTAAAATAATCTTTTTTATCTTTTATTCTGTCTGTTGTAATATCCATGATGTCACTCCTTCTTGTTTTCTTATATAAAATAAAACCCTTTAGTAGGTTTCACTTATAAGTGAAACCTACTAAAGGGTTTTAGCCTCAAGTAAATAGTATAATAATACTTAGTCTCACTCATAGTCTAAGAATTCCTGGTTCTTAGGTAGAAACTTTTCGGCCATATCCCGAATAATATATGAGTTGTTTTTTTTAAATTATATTAAATAATAACAAAATCTCTTTAGCTTGTCAATAACTTTTTCACATAAAAAACAGACTAAAATTTTCAGTCTGTAAAATTAATCAATAATATTATCTGATTTTTTAATTATATTTAATTCTTTAAAATATTTATTCTCTAAAGGAATCCATATATCTCTGAACTTTTTATACATCTCATTGCCATTCCTATCTAATATTCTCTCCTTTTGAGTATCATCATCAATCTCAAAAAATACCTTCAAATCATAATAATCTATAAGCTCAGGATGCATACTATATACACCTTCAATAATATTTAACTTCTTTGGAACTACAGTCCTATATTCTGTTAAAGTCTGCATCTTACAATCAAATATCTGATAGTTGAATGTTTTATCACCCTTTAATCTTTCCATTACATCCTCTTTAAACCTCATATAATCGACATTTCCACCAACTTCTTCAAGTCTCTGTTGAGTTTTAAACTTAGATGGAAGAAAAAAATCATCCATATGAAATACATTGCAATCATATTCCTCACTAAGAAGCTTAGAAAAACTACTTTTTCCAGAGGCACTCATACCATCTATAGCCATTAGTAGCTTGTCATTTTTTTCTAATAAATCATCAATTTCTTTTAAGATATATCTTTTTATGCTTTCCTTCATTTTATATAATACCTGCTTTTTCAAGTCTAATAACTATAAGAGGTATAAGTATAAGCTGTATAACAATACCTGCTATGGAACCTAAAAATGTAGCTGCTATAAACATATTTAAAGTAAAAGCTGTGTCACTTAAAAAGAATAAAAAGTAAGAAACTATTCCCCAGACTATTCTTCCACTTACCATTGCAACTATAAGTGATATAAAAATAGATGTCTTACTTCTTTTTAATCTATTATATAACAAGCCACTAACAAGACCATATACTCCTAATTCAAATGCCATAGCTGTTGCTATAGGATACATTGGTGGCATACCTACTAATACACTTCTAAGTAATGGTGTTATAATACCAACTAAAAGTCCATATCTTCCCCCTACTACAAATCCTGCTAATAATACTGGTATATGCATAGGTAATAGATTAACCCCTAAACTTTGGATATTACCTGTTAAATAAGGCAATAAAATACCAAGTGCAATAAAAAATCCTGATAATGTAATCTTGTTAACTCTTTTTTTCATATTTAATACTCTCCTCTTCTAACTTTTGAATCAATTATCCATATTGGGAATAGCAACACCACTACAAAGAAATCTAATAATACATCGAAATCACCATCAAAATAAAAATCATTTAATATGCTTGTAATTAAAAATATTAAAGCTACTGTGAAGAAGAGCTTAGCTATATCTTTTGATAATTTCTTCTTATCCTTTATCTTTTTATAGTCTTTAGATTTTTTTATATAACCCATTAGAAATATATATTCCTTTTTATATATTAGTAGTGCTAAAAGCATTATTGTTATAGATAAAACTATATCTACCACTTTGCTATCCCCCTTAAGAAATTCAAGTTCTTTTAACTTTTTCCTTATTATATATTTATATTAATTATATCATATCCCTTTAATTATTTAGAAAAATATTTTTTACACTTTCCTTCCATAATACATATAAGTTGCAAGTTCTAAAACAAGATTAAGGTTGAACTGAAGTCCAGGTATTATAATTAAGTATGCAAATACATCATTTTTTGTCACTGCAAAAAGTATTGTAAGAATTATAAGCACAGCTATATTTACATACTTAGAAATTTGGAATGATTTTTTTCCAGCTTTTAATCTTATATATGTATTTCTTTCATCATCTTCTTCTAATTTATCTTCTTTTGAAGATACTTTAGAAAAACTCCTAGAAATTTCTGTTATACCAAATAAGAATAGAAAAATTCCTGAAATTAAATAAAATATAGAAAATCCTTTTAAAAACATAGTTATAAAGCCAAAAATAGAAATCAAAATGAATGTTATACCAGATATAAATCCTTTCTTATTATAAATCTTCATATTTTTCATCCTCCAATTTTTTATTTTCTTTTAGACAATATAATTCCTCAAGAGAAATATTAAAAACTTCTGCTATTCTATAGGCTAACATAAGAGAAGGATTATATTTTCCTTTTTCTAAAGATATAATTGTCCTAGATGTCACATGCACCCTATCTGCAAGTTCTTTCTGTGTAATATTCTTTTTAGTTCGTAATTTCTTTATAATATTTTTCAAATTTCCACCTCTTTTTGATAAACATGAAATATATCTCACGTGAAGTACACTTCATATTATATGTTAAATATTTGCTTTGTCAATATTAAAATTAAACACAGATCTATCACTCTTATATAAATAGCCTTATAAAGGTGATATTTTCAAAAAAATTTGATCAAAAAATACCTCCAATTTTGTGTATACACAAAATTGGAGGTATTTTAATAATTCTTTTTTCTATACTAATATAGGAGCTCCTGGTCCTAATGGAAGTCCAATTAGGAACCAAATAGATAGTAAAATCATCCATCCTATTAAAAATACAATAGAATATGGAAGCATATTAGAAATAAGTGTACCTAGACCACTTTTCTTGTCATATCTTTGAGTAAATGCAACTATCATTGCAAAATAGCTCATTAGAGGTGAGATTATATTTGTACTTGAATCTCCAATTCTATATGCCATTTGAGTCAATTCTGGACTCAAGTTTAATTTCATCATCATCGGAACAAATATTGGAGCCATTATGCCCCATTTAGCTGAAGCTGAACCCATAAACAAGTTTAAAAATTCTGCGCCTTTTACAGATACTATTATTCCTAAATTCGTATGTCCGAAATAGCTTACAAATTGAGCTGCAAAAAATACTAATACTAAATAAGTAGCCATACTTCCAACTGTTTTACCATACACATAACTCGGTATAGTAAATAAGAGCAAAATCATAAGCAATAATCCATTGTTTAAGAGATGAGTAAGAGTCATATTGCCATCTGAATCTAGTGATTTAAATACTGCATTTTCTCCATTTTAATTCCCCTTAAATAATATTATGTCTCTATACAATTGTGATATCAACATTATTTGTATTTTTATATTTTTCCTACTGGTGAAACATATACTGCAAATTCATCTTCCCCATCTACTTCTATTAACTTATCTATTTCCTTTTGATTGTAGGATGCTATTGCACATGTTCCAAGTCCTATAGTTTCACAAGCCATATATAGTGCTTGCCCAATGTGACCTGCATCAAGTAAGGCAATCTTATATGTTCTATCTCCATATCTCCATTCTGTTCTATAAGGGATACAAGCCCATATAAAAGTTACTACTGAATCACCTGCAAATTTTTGATTGTTTGAGTTTTGGGTTATCTTTTGATTTAAATTTTCTTCTTCCTTTATAAATAATAATTTATGTTCTAAGGGTAAATATCTATATATCCCCTTTTTTAATCCTTCTACATTTAATACTACTAAGTAAGTCTCAAAGGGATGCCTTGCTCCAGCTGAAGGAACAGGTCTAAATCCTACATAATTATTTCCCTTTACCTCTTTTATGCCTTGGGTCATTTTGAGTAGATAAGATAATTCTTCTAAAGTGATTTTTTCATCTAAAAATTTTCTATTACTATTTCTATCTAATATACAAGAAAAAACATCATCTTTTTTTATTATACTCTTATCCACATTTGGTAAATCTATTATTTGATCATCTTTGTTATAAGGCTTTTGTAGTGGTGGTTGAGCTATTTTCTTTTGTTGATCCGTTTCTATTGATTCATTAAATCTAGATTTCATAAAACTTCTATCCATTTTCACATCTCCTTTTAACTATGATATTTTTTATTTGTTTTTATATGGTTCAAATTCTTCTTCATCTTTTATAATTGGTATCTCTTTCATACCTATCTTTTCTATTTCTATTCGCTTTACAGATTTTAGATAGCTTATTAAATAATCAATCTTTTTTTCTTCTCCTTGTATTTCTGCTTCTACTTTTTTATCTTCTCTATTTTTTACAAATCCAGTTAATCCTAATCGTCTTCCCATTTCATAAGTTTCTAATCTAAATCCAACATTTTGAACTTTTCCAGAAAATATTAATCTTTTTCTTAAAATAGATGACTTTTCAATTTTAGGTATTTTAACTTTTCTTGTTTGCCTTACAATATAACTTTCTCTTGCTTCTTGTAACCATTTTGGTAATTTCAAATTAATCACTCCAAGTATATTTATCTTTAATTTCATCTTTAGGTATTACTATTTTATATTATATCATATAGTATTATTTTCATGAAAAATATATGAAAATATGATAGCATTATATACAAATAATATTATAAGAGGGAGATATCTATGAATTATAAAAATTACAATAAAGTAAATAAATCAGAATGGACTGGTAGAATTGATAGCGAAGATGACTTTGATAGTTTCAGATGGCATCAATGGATAAAAACAATTGATTTAAATGATGAAAGTTTAAAAGCCTTTGAAGGCAAGCGTGGCTTTGCTCTGCTTGGTTTTGAATGTGATAGTGGGGTTAAATTAAATAAGGGAAGAACTGGTGCAGCAAAGGGTCCAAGTAGCATTAGAAAAGAACTTTCAAATTTACCATGGCAATCTTCAAAAGATATAGGCCTTTTTGATGCAGGTAATATAAATTGTGACAACTCTACTTTAGAAGATGCACAGAATTCACTAGCTGAGGCAGTGGAAAAAATATTAAACTTAAATTTATTCCCTATATTGTTAGGTGGAGATCATAGTATTGCCTTTGGTCATTACAAGGGAGTATTAAAACATTTGCAAAAAAATAAGGAGAAAAAGAATCTAGGAATAATAAACTTTGATGCTCATTTTGATTTAAGACCTTATGAAAAAAGCGGGACATCTGGTACTATGTTTAATCAGATAGCAGGTTTAACTAAAGCTCAAAATATAGATTATTCTTATCTTTGTCTTGGAATTCAAAAACATAGCAATACATTGAGGTTATTTAAAACAGCTGATGAATTAGGGGTAGAATATATATTAGCTAAAGACCTTACAAATATGGATTATTATCCTATACTTGAAAGAGTGGATAATTTTATGAAAGATAAGGATCATTTATATGTAACTATTTGTTCTGATGTTTTTTCATCTGCCTTTGCTCCTGGAGTAAGTGCTCCTCAAGCATTAGGCCTTTATCCTGATAAAGTTTTAAATTTTTTGAAATATATACTTAAATCAAAAAAAGCTGTATCTTTTGATATAGCAGAAGTCTCACCTCGTTTTGACCTTGATAATACCACAGCAAATCTAGCTTCAGTAATGATATTTGCTGTTGTTAATACAATCTCTAAAATTAGTTAAGTTTAAAGGCATCAGCTAAAAATTAGCTGATGCCTTTAAACATCTATTATCTAGTTCCTCCTCCACTGCCTCCACCGAAGGAACCACCGCCTCCTCCTATACTGCTATTTCCACCTGTTACAGAATTATTGGCAGATACTTGAGCTAGTGCTGCTCTTGTTGCAAAGGAGTTTGTCATAAATATAGAATTACCCATATACATTGTTGCTTGAGTATAAGTTGGATGTATCTTTTCAAATTGTCCTTTAACTACATCTGTTAATCCCAAGAATCCAGCCCAAACAATCATATTATCCAACACTTCAAAATTTGTATTTTCATCTTCTCTTAGTACTGAATAATCATATAGATAATTTATATATTTATATATATTGTCTTCTATTTCCTTTCCCTTTCCTCTTAAATGATATTTTTTTGATTTAAATAATAGTTTTCTTTCTTCTTCTACTTCTATATATCCAAGTGATTTTAATTTTTCTATTGATTTTTCTTTAGCTTCCTTTTTCCAATCTGAGATTTTACTATATTTAGTTTTCGACCATTTTGCAAATTCTTTTTCTTCTAATATGTCATTATCTCCTGCTGCTTCAAGCAAGATATTATATAGTTTAGCTTCAGATTCTTCTTTAGGAGAATTTTTATCTAAAAAATGTATTTGTATTTTTTGATCTTGTGAGTTAGATACTTCTATCTTGCCTTCTTTTATCCATTTGAGTAAAAATCCATTTAATATATTTTTAAAAGAATTTAATCCCATCTTATATAAAATATAATAAACATCTATAATATTGCCTTTATATGGATAATCTTTATAATATTCTCCCACATATTTTCTTTTGAATTTTTTATCCTTACTTTTTTTATACCTACCCCTCATTAGAAAAAAGTTTAGTATAATAGCAAAGATAACAACTATTGTAGCAATGGAAAAAAAGTTAGATGATTGAGCGCGTCCTCCGAAATCACTACCAGCAAAAGCTTGATCTTTTATTTTTCCAAAAGGTTTTTCTATGTAATCGTTAGTTTCAAACATGCCTTTTTCAAATTTAGCTAGTATTGTCACATAGCTATCTTCAGTAAGTGGCTTTGTATTTTTAGCAACAATCATCCCATCTTCATCAAACTCAACATTTCCGTCAAATCCAAAAGACCATATTTCCTCATCTTCTTTAGTGAATTTTTCATTTGATTCAATGGTAATACGCACATTTTGAGGTGGAGTATTTGTTTTATCATTTACAAATCTCCAAAATAGCATTTGATTATCTGTAACTTCCTTTATAAAATCAGTTACAGTATATTCTATAACATATTCATGTCTTCCATATTCACCTATGCCCCAGATTAATTCATAGCCATTAGATGTTTCTATAAGACCATTTTTAAAAGCCTTTTCTTCTATGTTTTTCTCTGTATCCCAATCTTCTATAAATTCATATTCTCTTCCATTTTCAAAAACTTTAAAATCTTTTATCTTTGATTTTCCTAAATTTCCTACAACTAAAAAATTTTCAGTTCCTTCCTTGAATGTTCCTTCTCTCCTTTGACTTACTGAGGCAGATCCATCATCATTAATAAATACTTTTATGTCTAAGTTTTCAAGTGTCTGGTCTTTTGCATAGATTTTTTCAGCTCCAAATAAATTAAATAACATTAAAAATGAAATAATTATCAAAATAATCTTTTTAATTTTAATTTTAAACACCCCTGTTCTCAAATAAATTATTTATTATTAGATTACCCTATTTGTTAATAAATAAGCAAAATAATTACACTTATGTCAATATAATATTTTATCTATCCAATACCTTTTCATATGCAAATCTTTCACTTCCATCTTTTATATATATTATTCCACAATATATAAAATGATTCTTCTTTAAAAAACCTTGCATAGATTTATTTTCTCTATGTGTATCTATCTTTATACTAAATATATTCTTCTCTTTTGCTAAATCTTCTACATTTTTTAAAAACTCATCTGATAGTCCCGAACCTTTGTAATCCATATCTATAGCCATTCTATGTATGACAGAATATCTATCATTAGTAATCCATTTACCTTCATAAATATCATTATAAGTTAACTCATAATCAAAACTAACTGAACCTGTCACATATATTTTATTGTTTTTTTCTAATACATAACTATATCCATTTTCTATATCTTTTTTTATTACTTCCCTACTTGGGTATCCATTAGTCCATTGGTCTATTCCTTTACTATGGATGAATTCTTGTGCTTTTTTTATTATAGTCATAATTTCATCTACATCTTCATATCTAGCTAATCTAAATTCCATAATTTCACTCCTTTGTTTTATTTATATCTTTTTTATACCAATCTATGAATAAGACTGTTGAAAATATTATAGATAATATTATAAGAGAAATACCTATTATAACAGGGACATAGGTACTTCCTAAAATCATTCCATCCGGAACGTACCATTCTTCTTCTTCAAATGACTGTGGTCCTATTAAAGAAAAAGCCATATCAGCACCTTTGACAAAACCTGTAAATACAAGTACATTACCTAATAAAAACAAAATAATGATTATTACTATTGAATCCCTAACTTTTGAACTCATACTCTATCCCCCTTATTTTTTTCCTTCTATTTGATTTCTAATACTAAGCATTTTATAATCTGTTTCTGCTATTACTTTTGCACATTTTTTTAATTCATCTTCAATATCCTTTGAATCTTCTAGATCTTTTTTATATTTTAATTCATGCTCTAAACTTGCCCAAAAATCCATTGCTACTGTCCGAATTTGAATCTCTACTCTAATCCACCTTTTGCTATCTGAAAAAAATACTGGTATTTCAATTATCATATGATAACTTCTATATCCATTAGCTTTAGGATTTTTGATATAATCTTTAATTTTAATCAATCTAATATCATCTTGCTTTGTTAGCATATCTGAAATTTTATATACATCATCAATAAAGGAGCAAATCACCCTTATTCCTGCGACATCATTTAAACAATTCATAATAGAATCTACACTAATTTCTTTTTCTAATTTCTCAAGCTTATTCACTATGCTAAGTGGCTTTTTTACCCTTGATTTTATAAATTGTATTGGATTTTTTCTATTTCCAAGGGATAATTCATCATTTAATATTGTAAGCTTTGTAGTAACTTCTCTAATTGCAGAGTTATACATCATCATAAGTTCTCTAAAATGACCCATTCCTTCAAAAAATTTCTCTGGATCTGCTGGAAGTGATGCTCTATTTAATACTAATTTATCAAAATCTTTGTTTACCATTTGTTTTCACCTCTTAAGATATTTTAAAACTAAAGCTTCATCTATTGTATATACAATTATACCATTCTTCAGGGAATTTGAAATATAAAAAAGGATTGTTTTAAAATAAACAATCCTTTTTTATTGAATTCTTACTCACTTCATTTCTTCACCATTTTCATCATACTTTTTCCTTTTAGCTGTGAGATTTTCTATTTCTACCTTATATATATTTGTTCTTTTAAGTCCTGCCTCTATTGCAGCATTAAAATAATCCATTTTAGTAGGTGTGTATTTCTTACAAATTATTTCCATAGCTTTTATTTGTTCTTCTTTATCTTCTATTAGCTTAACATTTCCACGTGCAATTGCTGATTCAAACT
>NZ_JBQCYD010000018.1:30058-47721 GCF_052088025.1 Senegalia sp. (in: firmicutes)
ACCATATTGCGTTTTATCTATAACTTTTAATCCAAACTCCCTATCCATTTCGCGATCTTTTCTTCTCATATTTGTCTCCTTTATCTATATTTATTTATGATATCTTCTAATATCCCTGCTCCTTTTATCATTAATGGTTTACATCCATTTATTTCATCTCTTTTTGTTTCTTTTAATATATTACAATTTGTATCTCCAAATTCATTTTCAAATTCATTTACCCATCTTTTTGTTACTTCTTTTAATTTCAAGTTTTCACTTGGTTTGTCCTCGGTAAACATTACACCTATTGCAGCTACTCCACCTGTCAGTATTCCACAAGTCTTTTCACTTGCCATCCCTCCACCAAATGGAGCAATCATTTTTAAAGCTCTTTTATCCAAATTCAAATTATAATAATCATTACAAGCATTTAATATAACTTCTGCACAATTATAATGATATAGATTTTTTTGATCACCATATTCATTTTCTAAGTCAATGTATTTTTTTACCTGATCCTTTAGCATTATTTCACTCCTCTTACTCAAATATCTTTACCAAATAACCATATCCTTTTTCATCCATTTCTTCATATGGAATGAACTTTAATGAACTTCCATTTATGCAATATCTCAGTCCACCTTTGTCATTTGGTCCATCTGAAAATACATGTCCTAGATGGGATTCTCCTTCTTTGCTTTTAATTTCCAGACCTATCATACTTTTTTCTGAACCTTGGCCTTTTTTTATGAATTTTTGGTCTATAGGTTTTGTAAAGCTTGGCCAGCCACTACCTGAATCATATTTATCTTTTGATGAAAATAATGGTTCTCCCGTTACTATATCTACATATATACCTTTATCTTTTAAACTGTTATATTCATGGCTAAATGGTGCTTCTGTTCCACAATTTTGTGTAATATCATATTGATCAATACTTAATTTTTCTTTTAATTCTTTAGATGATGGTTTTTTATATTCTTTATCCTCTATTTCAATATCATTCTTGTTTTCTTCAATAGCATCTACACTATTAAAGTCATTATTATAAAAATAAAAACTTGTAATTATGAAAATGCCCATAATTAAAATAGCTCCTATTAAAATATTCTTATATTTCATATAATAACCCTCTCTTGGCTTTAATTTAACTTAACTAAATTATTTTTCTAGCTCTATTCTCTTATAAGTTGCATATTTTAAATCTTTTTCATCAAATATATTATCTAATTTATTGGCACTATAAGCAAATTTAAGTGTGTGAACATTGGTTGATTTTGAGGCTGATTTTTTTATTTCTTCCCAAGATTGATTTATTTTTGTGTCTTCAATTCTTATATCTAAATCTCCCTGTGTTAAAAGATGAGCTATTGCTGTAGTTGTGAAAATATCTAAAATCATTTCATAGTCTTTAAAATATTCTTTTAGAGTTACAACTGCTTGTAGTCCTGTTATACAATGAAGCATAACTATATTATTAGTATTATAAAATGCTGGTATCAATACTTTTAATATGCCGTCTACCTTATCTTTTTCACTTCCTTCTATTATAAATCCTTGTCTTAGCAATTTCTCACTATTATATAATTTCTTTAATTTTTGTCCAAGACTTATATCAGAATTTCTAATTTCTTTTAATTTTTCATCTTGCATTAATTTATACATTTCTTCTAAGGAATTTTCTTTTTCAATTTTTCTTTTAAATAATCCACCTTTTCTGTAAGCAGTTATATAGTATGATAATGCTCTTTCTACTTCACTTTTTATTTCACTATCTTCTTTATATCCTTCTATAGCATAAGCAAGTCTTATGGTAGTATGAAATAGGCCTGAAGATAGACCTAATGGATATTTGTTTAATAGAAAAGATACTAATTCTTCTATATCCTCATTTTTTGAAATCTCTCTTATTAATTCCAAGCATCCTTCATATAAATCTCTTTTGCCTAGACATTCTTCTATAGTATTTACTTTCTTATATTCTTCTTTTACTTTATCTATATTGGATTTCTTCAAATAATTTTTAGTATATTCTTCTGTCTTTTCAATATTATTAGTCAGCTTATAAAGTGCAAATTGTCCCATAGGTAAATGATTTACTAATCCATTGTTATATGGTGAATACTTTTGTGCATTTTCATTTATAATTCTTGCTATATTCATAGTATTACCTCCTTTTTTTATACACATCTATTAATATTTATACCCGAAAAATCTTACTTAAAATTATCTTTACACTTTATATAAATCCTCAGTACTATTATTAAAATTATTATTGACATTATAATAGATGCTATAAAACCTAGACTTCCTGGTTCATTTATATTTGAGCCTATTAATGTAGTAACTATCATAGCAGGAGTTTTGGCTAAAATTGAAGCTATCATATAGCTTGTAAAATTAATATTTAATATACCAAAAGTTAAACTACTTATTTCATTTGGTATAATTCCTATAAACTTTATGATGAATATGAATCTCCATTCACTATCTTTTTCTATATCATTTATCTTATATATTTTAGGATACTTTTCTGCCACTTTATAAAAAAGTCCTTTTCCGGATAATCTACCAATAAAATATGGCAATATCATAGATACAATTATACCTATAAAGTTTATTGTAAGTGCTTCATATACCGGAAATATGATTCCTACACTTACATATAAAATACTAAGGGATACAAACATAGATATAGATTTTACTGCATAGATGAGTATTATAATTCCACCCGCCAAAAGATGATTTTCTGGGGTGAAACTTAATATGTCGGAAATAGATATATTTTTATAATTAATTGTAAAAAATATAAAAGAAATCAACATAATAATCATTGGTATAAATCTTATCATATTCAATTTAGATTTATTATTTTTATTCAAATTTAAACTCCTATACATATTTGACATCTAACTTATATAATCTTCTCATTATGAGTATATTATACTATATAATACATTAGTAATTAAAATAAATAAAAGCCTTAAATCCAAATTTAGATTTAAGGCTTTTATTATTTAATATTTATATTTTAAATTTCTCAATTAATACATTTAATTCTTCTGCTATAGTAGATAGTTCTTCACTTGCTCCTGATATTTGAGTTATAGCTGCTGTTTGCTCCTCCATTGATGCTGATACTTCTTCACTACTTGCAGCATTTTCTTGTGATATACCTGCAAGTTTTTCCATGACTTGACTTATATTTATATTTTGAGTGTCCATTTCACTACTTGATCATCATTTTTAATGCTTTTATCTTTAACTTGATCTATTGTAAAGTCTCCATCAGCCATAGTATTCATTTGTACTTTCAACTTATTTATAGCCTTTATAGCATAGTTTGCTGTGTAGTATAATATAAATCCTAAAATTAATATTACAAGTAGTCCACCTATAGCAATGGTGGTTATATTTCTTTTAATAGCTGACTTTACATTTTCCATAGAAAAGCCTATGTTTACAGCTCCTAATTGTTCTCCATCTATAACTACTGGATAAACCATGTCATATACTGGTACATTTCCTACATCATATGTATATTCATTAGAAAAAATTTCTTGGTCTTTAATGGCAGAAATTGCTCCCTTGTCATCTGAAAGGTCTGTACCAATCCTATCTTTATTACTATGTGCGCTAGCTTTTAAATCATTGTCTATAAATAATGCATATGTAATTTCTTCATTTGTAGCTAAATCATCTATAAGCTTTTGATATCCAAATTCTTTTGTTAAATCATTTATGTAATTTGCATTGATTCCTGCTTGAATCATTCTTCCATTTGAGGTTTTTATTGCACCATATTTAACAAAATCTCCACTTACTGCATCTTCTCTTATATCTTCTATTAACTCTGTTTCATTGCCACTAGCAAATGAGAAAAGAGCATGATCTGAATCTGGTTGCCAGTTTATATTTTCAGCTATATTAGAATAAATTATCATAGAATTTTCATCAAAATAATTTATTTCAGTAATGTTTAGATCTTCTGCTAGCCTAGTTATTTTTTCGTTGGTTAATTCAATCACCTTCACCTTCTATAACTTTAGAAGCATTTATTATATCATTTTCTATTGAATCATTTATTACATCTAGAGAATTTGTATTATCTTCAATTCTACTGCTAAATTGTTTAAGCAAGAATTCTCCATTTTCTTTCATTTGACTTATCAAACTATTCCTCACCATAAGACTTGATACTGCACCTATTGCAAAAATTGAAAGAATAATTACAATAATAGGTATTACTAATAATCTAACTTTAATAGAACCTTTTTTACTTTTAACTTTGTTTTTCTTAATTTTAATCAACTCCTAAAATATTCTTTTTAAACATACTAATACATTATAATACTTTATTTGATATATTAATTCTTTATTTTATAGTTCAAAAGTCCTAATTTGTTTGATTTACCATATATATACAAAAAACAAGTCACAGAGAAATATCTGCGACTTGTTAAACTATTATAATTACTATTTTATTTAACTATTAATACATTTGTCTTTACATGGTTTAAAACTTTGTTGGATACACTTCCAATCATTAATCTTGAAAATGCCCCAAGGCCTCTACTGCCCATAATAACTAAATCATAGTTTTCATTTTCCACTTCATTTATTATGGTATTTCCTGAATTACCTGTCATTAATTGAGTTTCTACTTCTCCATTATAATCTTCAAAGAAATTAACTGCATCTTTTAAAATAGCTTCTCCTGCTTTGACTAAATTTTCATTGGTCTGAGTATTATAGTATTGTTCTGTCATATATGGATTTAAAACTATGTCTTGTACTACTGTTAGTATAACTACTTTTGAATTAAAAACTTTTGCGAGTCTTTTACTTTCAAACAATGCTTTTTTAGAGGTTTCTGAACCATCTATTGGAACTAAAATTTTCTTCATTTTTCATTCCCCTTCCTAATTCATTATATATTTTTCTTATAATATATATACCCTTTTAAAAAGCATAATATCCTTTTCACAGTTTATGTTAATATTATATTGAAATTAATGACAGACAAAGACAAGGCTACATTATAAAATATAGCCTTGTTTTTATAAATCTTTATATAATTCATTGCATTTAAATATCTTTAAAATTCTATTATCTCACCCATATTATGTTCTATTGCTTTGTCATATATTTTTTTAGCTGTTACTAAATCTAAAATACTACTACCAACAGTTTTAAATAAAGTTATCTCATCTTCATTTTCTCTAGATGGTATTTTATTCATTATCAATTCGCCAAGTTCTCCATTTATATCATCTTCTTTAAACTTACCTTCTTTGATTGGCTTTATGAAATCTCCACTTTCATTTATAACTCCATCTAAGGTATCAACATATATTTTATCAGCATTACATATTATATATGGATCAATCTCTTGCATGTCAGGTGTATATGATCCTACCCCATTTATATGGGCTCCTTTTTTTACAAGTTTGCCATCAAATACTGGTTCTTTTGCTGTTGTTACACAAGTTATAATATCTGCATTATCTATTGCTTCTTTTGAACTATCACATGCTATTATATTAAAATCAAATTTATCTCCTAATTCTTTCTTCATTTGTTTTATAAAATCTTCAGTTTTTTCTTTATTCCTAGCAAATACTCTTACTTCTTTTATTGGTCGAACATTTAATATAGCTTCTAATTGAGATTTAGCTTGACCTCCCGTACCAATAAGGGCAAAAATACTAGCATCTTTTCTAGCTAATAAATCTGTAGCAGCTCCTGATACCGCCCCAGTTCTAAGTTTTGTAAGATAAGTACCATCCATGATAGATGAAACTTCTCCAGTACTTTCATTTTTAAGTACCATTGTTGATGAAATTGAATCCAATCCTTTTTTAGTGTTATTTGGATATACAGATACAAGTTTAAGCCCAAGTGCATCAGCATCAGGCACATATCCTGGCATATATAAACTCTGTCCCTCTTCTTTTTTAACATTTAAGTTTATTCTAAGTGGAATGTCACTTTCACCCTTTGAATACAACTCTAAGGCATCCTTACTTGCGCCTATAGCATCTTTCATTGAATATACTTCTTCTATATCTTTCTTTTTTAAAATTAAAATTTCCAAAAAATCATCTCCTTATTATTTATTTACCCTTATTAATTTTTTTAATTTACTACTCTTAAATTTGATTATAACATTTAATTAAAAATTTACTACACAAAAAAGAGATACGGTATTATTATCTACCATATCTCCTTTATCTTTAATAATATCTAAGGATACTCAGTTAAGAGTTTGAAATTATATCCTCTTGTTTTTAATTCTTTTATTATTTCTTCTAGTGCTTGTGTATTACTTTTTGATACACTGTGTAGAAGTATAACAGCTCCGTTGTGAATATTGTCTGTTACATGTTTATAAGATGCTGCTTGTCCTGGTTGATCATTTACTAGCCAATCTCTATGTGCCATTGACCAAAAAACTGTTCTATAACCTAAGTTCTTTGTTTCTGCTAAAGTTTTTTCACTAAATGCCCCACTTGGAGGTCTTAGAAACTTATGCATTTCTTCTCCAGTTAAATTCTTATATTTTTCTTCCACTATATTTATTTGATATTTTAGTTTGTCATTAGTTAAAGTAGGCATTTTTGGATGGTTGTTAGTATGATTTAAAACAATATGTCCTTCTCTTACCATTCTTTTTACTATTTCAGGATTTTTATCTATATAAGTTCCTTGTACAAAGAAACTTGCTTTTACATTTTGACTTTTCAATATATCTAATATTTGATTTGTATATCCATTTTCATATCCATTATCAAAGGTTAAGAATATATCTTTTTTGTTTTTATTTCCTATTGTAATACCACTATATTTATCTAATAATGCCTTATAATCTTTATCAAAACCTGGTTGCTCATTTTTATTATTTCTTATGAAATACCAGCTGTAACTTTTATTGCTTAAAGAACTTGTGTCTATTTGGGATGATTTTTTAAAGTTAATGTATTTAGAATACACCCATCCTCTTTTATTTCTTGCATATTCTACATAATACCAATTATTTTTTTCTCCAAATATATGGACTTCTACTCCTTTATTTATAACTGTTATTATCTTCCCTTTCATACTTCCAAGAGTTCTTACATTGAGTCCATATACTGTTACATAACCTTTCTTTTCGATTATATTTAAATCTTTCGACTTTGGATCATCATCTTTTTTAAGATTAATATATTTAGAATATACCCATCCTCTTTTGTTTCTTGCATACTCTACATAATACCAATTACTTTCTTCTCTGAAAACATGTACCTCTACACCTTTAGGTATAGTTGTTATTATTTTACCTCTCATACTTCCAAGGGTCCTTACATTTAATCTACTTGCTATTACATATCCTTTATTCTCTATTATTTTTGAATCTTTAGCAAATACTGCCATAATAGTAGAAGATGAGACTAAAGAAAAAAT
Source organism: Senegalia sp. (in: firmicutes) (assembly GCF_052088025.1). NCBI lineage: Bacteria > Bacillati > Bacillota > Clostridia > Eubacteriales > Clostridiaceae > Senegalia > Senegalia sp. (in: firmicutes). The sequence goes on from NZ_JBQCYD010000018.1 coordinate 37,487, forward strand.
TAAAATTAATACTAAAATAAATTTAATTTTTTTCATTTGTATTCCCTCCTTTTGTGGGTATCTTCATTATATATATACCCAGTATTTGCTAATTTATTTGAATTTTCAGTCATGGTATGTATTACACAATATGGCGTTTTTATACAATTATTCATACCTCTTATATATTATATAAAAAGTTCTGGTTCTCTTCTTTTTTTAAATTCATCTTCAAGTTCTCTTTTATGTCTTAAGTATCCTTCATCATCAAAATATTTTGAGTTTTTAGGACATTTCTTTATACATGCTCCACATTTGATGCATATATTGTTTAAAACACTCACATCCTCATAATCAATTGAACCCATAGGGCAAACTTCAGAACATATTTTACAATCTATGCAGTTTTCATCAGTCTTAGGGGTAACTTTTCTTATATCTACTGGCTTTTTTTCTTTATCTTTTGGAATATAATATTTTCTATAAGGTCTAGATCCTTTTATATTTAATTCTTTATCTATATTATTTTTTATTTTGCTATATATTGCATCTGCAAAATCTCTAGCAATAGACAAATCACTAGTGTCTGGTCTATCTTTTGCTAAAGTATAAGAAAAACTATGCTCCCCTATGAAACTTCCAGCAGCTATTACATCAAAACCATTGTCAATCAATCTATCATTTAATTCTAATAAAGCATCATCATAATTTCTATTTCCATATAAAACTACAGGTATAGCCTTGCTTGATTTACCCTTTATAGAATTTAAATATTTTAAAAGTACATTTGGAACCCTACCTGCATATACTGGTATTCCTACCAGAACTATATCATCTTCAGAAAATGATATAGCTTTTTCTCTTACACTTGGAGATGTAAAATCAATAGTATCTCCCTTTAATATATCTATATTTTTTAATAACCTATTTCCTATTTCATCTATAACCTTTTTGCTTGTACCAGTTGCACTAAAGTACATTTTATTTAAAATCATAATATCATCTCCATTTTCAAGTCAGATTCCTTGTATTTGTTATCTTGAAATTCTACCTCTTTAAAGCCCATCCTTTTATATAAATCTAGTGCATGCTTTAATATATGATTTGAAAAAAGTATTATTTTTTTAATTTTATTTTCTCTTGCAATATCTATTGCTTTTCTTATTAATATTTCACCTATATTTAATCCTCTATATTTTTCTAATACTCCTATTTTTACCAATTCAAAGGTATAACAATCTACCTTCATAAGTGATACAGTTCCTACTATTTCTTCATTATATTTAGCTAAAAATATAAATCCACCTTGATCTAAAATAATTTTTTTAGGATTATTTAGCATCTTTTCATCTTCTGGCTCTAATAAACCATATTTCTTAAGCCACTCATAAGAAATCTTTTTTAAATCATCATGATATATTTCTTGATAATCAATTATTTCTATTTTTTTCATATTAATTCCCCATTTATTAAACTTTTAATTATATATCTTTAATTATATACCAAGCAAATGCAAATGTTAAATTATATTAAATGGGTATATATTTATGTAAGATAAGAAAAGAGGAGTGATATTGTGACTATAAAAACATGGGAAGAAGTTATTGATTTTTGGTTTAGTGAAGAGATTGTACCTATTCATTTTGCAGAAGATAAGGATTTAGATGAAAAAATAGACAATAAATTTTTAGATACTTGGAAAGCAGCTTCAGAAGGACTTTTAGTAGATTGGAGAGATGATATCAGAGGAAGACTGGCAGAAATTATAGTCTTAGATCAATTCTCTAGGAATTTATGGAGAAATGATATTAAATCATACTCTCAAGATAAAATGGCAATAGCTTTAGCTCAAGAAGCAGTAAAGAAAAAAGAATATAAAGAATTATCTAAGGAAGAGAAAAAGTTTATATTACTTCCATTTATGCATTCAGAGTCTTTGAAAATGCATGATTGGGCAGATAAGTATTATAAAGAAATTGGCGATGAAGAATTAATGAGATTTGAAAAAATGCATAGAGAGGTATTAGAAGAGTTTGGGCGTTATCCTTATAAGAATGATGTTTTAGGAAGAAAATCTACAGATAAGGAACTTAAAGCCTTAGAAGATAATAAAGATGGATTTTATAGTTAAGTTTGTCTGAATTAATAATAATCCTATAAAGACTTAGATCTGTTTGATAAATAGTTCTAAGTCTTTATATTTATTTTACACTTTGTGTTGATAATTAATATATAGTATGTGATAATACCATTAGAGAAATTCAATATATAAGGAATAGGAGATAGCTATGTTAATTGAAAGAATGAAAGACTTTTATAATAAAAGCAAGGTAACATTTATACTATTAAGTATAATGATAATTTATTTTATATTTATGACTTTAAATGGCGGAACTACAAATAATTATAATCTGGTAAAGTATGGTGCCTTTTTCCCTCCATATATTTTACAATACAATCAATATTATAGATTTATAAGTTCAATTTTTATTCATATAGGCTTTATGCATATATTTTTTAATGGATATGCCCTTTCCATATTTGGACCACAAATTGAAAGGCTCATGGGTGCTAAAAAATATCTCTTATTTTTCCTAATAACAGGTATAGGAGGTAATATAGTTACTTTTTTCTTTAATTTTAATATTATTTCTGCTGGTGCTTCAGGTAGTTTATTTGGTCTTTTTGGTGTGTTTTTATACCTTATCCATCGCCATAGAAATATGGTAACCCCTGAAGGTAGAAAAAGTATATTATCCCTTCTTGGAATCAATCTAGCCCTTACAATATTTGTACCAAGTATAAGTATTACAGCTCATATTGGAGGATTAGTAATAGGATACTTGCTTTCATATGTCTTCATAAAGTAAAAAAGACCTCTACATTTAGAGGTCTTTTCATTTCCTTACTTTTAGAAGCTATGTTTGACTCATATATAGCCGCCCTTTTATTTAATTCCTTTTGAACTTTCTTTAAATTTTCTTTAATTGATCGAAGCTTAAATCCAAAATAAGCTTTAATTCTTCATAGGCTTCCTTATAATTTTCTAATTTTTCATCTATAATAATTATAACCCCCTTATAAATATTATATCTCTTTATTTATTAATTATAGAGTCAATAATATCATTCATCTTTCCAACTAGGCCTTCCCAAGAAAAGTCTTTTATTTTATCTTCCATCTTTTTATGACATTCTTTCTTTTCTTTTACATTGTTAACCTGAAATAAGATAGCTTCCTTTAAATCTTCCTTAAACTTTGGTAGGTCTTCCTTTACTGGTTTATCAATATCATATATTCTAGGAAGTGGAACATATTTAATTATACCTGAATCCTCTATTTCCTTGCCTAAAAGGGTTTTTAGAGCTTCTATTTCTGTTGATATTACATATAAGCCACAGGCTAAACTTTCTATAGCCATAAGTCCTAATCCCTCATAATAAGACGGCATAAGAAATATATCCTTTTTTCTTAGCTCATCACCTAATTCTATTTGATTTTTCACATTGTATAATCTTATACTGGTATCATTTTTGATGTGATTTTCTATTTTCTTCTTATTATTTTCGTCAGGATTACCAATAATATCTAAACTTACACCATCTAAATCTAGCTCTTTATATGCTTCTACAAGTTCATATATTCCCTTTGATGGATCAATTTTCCCACAAAACACAAGTTTAATTTTATCACTTTTATGTTTTTTGTCAGGAATATAAAAAATATCTTGGTTAAATCCTCCTCCAACTGCAATCATTTTCTTCTTATCTAGCCCATAGACTTTTTTTATTTCATGCTTTTGCTCCTCAGAGGCTGAAAATATATAATCTAAATCATTAATATTTCTTACATATTTTTCTTTAATTTGAGGATTCAAATCACATTGTCTCAAATCAGTATTATGACATATGCCTATAATCTTAGTTTCCGGAAAAATTTCCCTGACTATACTAGTTAAAATCCAAAGATGATGGGCAAATATAATATCAGGTTTATAATCCTTTTTTATATTCAATAGTTTGTCCTTGAAAGCCCCTATCCAAGTATGGATCATTTCTTCTGTCATGGATGAATATGTAGTGCTTTCATATGGCATCACATCACTCATTCCAACTATAGGAAATGGTAGTGCCTTACTTTTAAAAATAAGTGGATATTGGTCTTCTTTTTCTAAAATATCCCAATCATAAGAATCCTCTAATGCAAATAAGGCCTTTTGTTCATGATTGTATTTTTTAAACCCTTCGATCATATTAGAATAATATACTCCAGAACCAGTTTTTGATGGTAGTTGTGCTAACACGTGTAATAATTTCATATTTTCCTCTCTTTTCTCTCTTTAATATATTTAATATTTTAGATTTATATTTATTTTATAACTCCAAATATAACATAAACTGCCTGTTCTAATTATCTTCTAAATATAATAGAGTATTTTCACTATCAATATATAACTGAACTCCCAGCAGCTACACTATACCAATGATCTGTTGATGGCTTTCTTTCATTGAATAGCCTAGAAAATTCTTTATCCTGAAAAACATAATTCTTGAACTTAGTCCAATAATCTAATTTAAAAGCCATAGTATCAGACATTTCGCTAGCTACTTTTTTTACTTCTTTAGCCCAAGTATTTGGCTGTTCTAAGACATTAAATCGTGGTGCGGGATAAGAATCATCAATTCTCCAAACCCCCTTAGATCTTCAACTTTTTCTAAGTTTCCTAATTGCATTTAATCTCTCCTTTTAACATATGATTCCTAGTTTTTAACTTCATTATATCATAATCATAATAAATAAAAGTTATATCTCCAATCAAGAGGGTAAAAATACTGTAATATAGTATAATAGGGATGTGGTAAATATGGGAAGAAAATATGATGAGCCAAAGTATGTGGATGTTAAAAAATCAGTGCATAATAAAGAAGTTATAGGGAAATTTCTAAGTCTATGTAGGGACCAATCTTTTGCCGTCCTTGCTACTCAAGGAAATAATGAATGTTATACTAGTTTGATAAGTTTTAAAGAAAGTGATGATTTGTCTAAAATAGCATTTGCAACTCCAACTAATACTAAGAAATTTAATTTTTTAAAGCAGAATGAAAATGTATCAATATTAATAGATAATAGATCTAGGAACCCAGAAAGTATAAACAATATAACAGCCCTTACAGCTATAGGAAAGGTGAAAATTCTAAGTGCTGAGGATGATATAGATTTTTGGTCTAAGGCCCTAATAGATAAACATAATTATTTGGAAAATTTTATAAAGGCTGAAACCACTGCTATAGTTGTAGTAGATATATGTAAATATAATTATGTGAGTAGTTTTCAAGAAGTCATAGAATGGAAACCAGTATAATAAAAGAACTCTTTAAAGAGTTCTTTTTGTGTAAGAGTATAGTAGAATTATTTCATGTTTTTTATAACCCTTAAAAGGTCACTAAATATACCATATGCTGTTTGCTCTATTTCTGATTCATGCTCTATTACTGTTATATCCCTCATTAAATCTGTAGTTATTGTTAGAACTGATGATGTTCCTTTTATATTTGAATAGATATGATCTTTTGATATTTCTTTTGGCTCAACCTTTCCAATAACTTCACCATTTTTTATAGAACCATGACAAATCAATCTTATTACATTTCCTCTTTTCTCTGCTTCCTTTATTTGTTCAAGACCTATATCTTCTATTCCCTTTCTATCTATTTCTTTTGGACTTATATTTGCCCCCATTAGTACATTTAGGAGTACTGCTGTCTTTGCTGCAGCATCCCAGCCCTCTATATCCGTAGCTGGATTTGCTTCCATAAAACCTCTATTCTTGCTTTCTAAGATTGCATCATCATATGTCTTACCTTTTCTTATTTCTTCTAATACAAAGTTTGTGGTTGTGTTTAATATTCCATTTATCTCTGTCACCTTACACAAATCTAGAGTTTCGCTTGCAAGGTCAAATACAGGTGCTCCATCCATTACAGTTGTTTCATAATAGAATAAACTGTTTTTTTCCTTAGCTAAATCTCTTAATTCTTCATATGCCCATGCAATTGGACCTTTATTTGCAGTTATAGCATGTCTTTTTCTATTAAGAGCTGTTTTAATGTGATCTATTGCAGGTTGTCCTGTGAAAAATTCAAGAGGCGTAAGTTCCATAAGCACATCATAGTTTACCTTTTGGGCAATTTCCATTGCATTTAATCCAGAATATCCTTTTCCTTTTTTATCAAAATGATTTAAAGTTTTTATATCACTTAATGCAGACTTTAAATTAATGCCCTCTTCATCTACCATACTCCCCTTACTTTTTGTTGCTATTGCTACTACCTTTACTTGATAACCATATTTATTTGATATCTCCTCATTCTTATCTATAAGTAATTTTGCAAAAGCCCTACCAGCACTTCCAAAACCAAGCATTGCTATTTTAAATTCCCTTATTATTTTATTCTCCCCTTTCAAATATATCTAATTGTATTATAACATTTAGTTAGATATATTTTATCATAATAAATAATCTTAGAATATTAAAAGAAAAAAATGATATAAAATTATAGATAGTATATAATAGTATCATTATACATAAGAGGAGTGCTTAAATGACAAAAGAAAAGTTTTTAGATTATAAATTAAGTGATGAATTATTAAAAGCAATTGAATTATTAACTTATAAAAACCCTACCAAGGTACAAGAAAAAGTAATACCTATTGCATTAGATGGAAAAGATGTAGTTGTAAAATCTCAAACAGGGAGTGGAAAAACTGCAGCTTTTGCTATACCTATTTCTGAAAATATAAAGTGGGAGGATAATGAGCCACAAGCCTTAGTTATAACTCCCACTAGAGAATTAGCTATCCAGGTTAGAGAGGACTTTTTTAATATAGGTAGATTTAAAAGATTAAAGGTTGCAACAGTTTATGGTAAATCATCTTTTTATAATCAGCAAAGAGAGATTAAACAAAAAACTCATGTAGTAGTTGGTACGCCTGGTAGAATAATTGATCATATAGAAAAAGGGACTCTTGATACTTCAAATATTAAATATCTAGTAATAGATGAAGCTGATGAAATGCTTAATATGGGATTTTTAGAACAAGTTGAAACCATAATACATGAATTACCAAAAAACAGAACTACAATGCTATTTTCAGCTACCTTACCTACAGATATTGAGTCGCTATGTGATAGATATATGAATAATCAAATATATGTAGAAATAGAAGAAAGAGGTATAACTGTCGATAAGATAGAGCAAGAGAAATATTTGGTGAAAAAAGATGATAAATTAGAATTGTTAAAAAATATAAGCATATTAGAAAATCCAGACAGCTGCATAATATTTGCAAATACTAGAGATCAAGTTGATGACATACACACAGAACTTGGTAAATATAATTATCCTTGTGATAAAATACACGGTGGTATGGAGCAAAAAGATAGAACTAGGATAATGGAGAATTTCAAGTCTGGATACTTCAGATATTTAGTTGCCACAGATGTAGCAGCTAGAGGTATAGATATAGACAGTATCACTCATATAATAAACTTCGATATTCCTTTTGAAAAAGAATCCTATGTCCACAGGATAGGAAGGACAGCAAGAAAAGGAAAAACAGGCAAGGCTATTACTTTTGTCAGTCCTAATGAAAAATACCTTTTAAAAGATATTGAAGATTATATAGAAAAAGAAATATTATTAAAAAAAGTTCCGGGAAATGAACTTATAAATAGCTTAAAAAAAGAATTTGATGAAAAACTAAACACTAAAGCTAAAATAAAAGAATCAAAAGGTGACCTGCTTAATGAACAAATAATGAAAATTCACATAAATGCCGGTAGAAAAACAAAGATGAGAGCTGTAGATATTGTAGGGACCTTGTGTAATATTGAAGGTATGACCAAAGATGATATAGGTATAATAAATATTTTAGATATATCAACATTTGTTGAAATACTAAATAATAAGGGTGAAATGGTATTAGAAAAATTACAAACAACCACAATTAAAGGAAGACTTAGAAATGTAAATAAAGCTAATGACTAAATATTTTAGTTTATGAAAAGAGACTATTATAACTTTTCAGTTATAATAGTCTCTTTTCTTATGCAAATACCTCTTTTACAATTTGATCTTCTTTAACTCCTAATTCTCTCAAGGAATCTTCTACAGCATCCATCATTGGTTCTGGTCCACAAATATAGAAATAATCATCCAATGAAGTAATATTTTCCTTTAGATATTCAATATCAATACGCCCATGTGCATGAGGCTTTATTTCTTCACGAGATAAAATATTTAAAAAATCTTTTCCCAATATTGACTCGAATTCTTTTTTATTAATTATATCTTCCTCTTTGCTATTAGCAAATATTAATCTATTACCAGATAATTCTTCCTTTTGATATAAGTTACGAATTATTGAAATAAAAGGAGTAACTCCTGCTCCACCTGCAATAAAAGTACCTTTACCCTTATATTTTATAGCTCCAAATATATCCTTTATAATCAATTTATCTCCTGAATTAAGTTTTGATAATTCATTTGTAACACCTTCATGGTCAGGATAAATCTTAATTGTAAACTCTAAATGATCTTCAAATGGTAATGAGGTGAATGTAAAAGGATTACCCTTATCTCTCCATCCATCTTTATCAATAGCAACTTCAGCAGCTTGTCCAGGTACAAATTCAATCTCTTTTGCATCATTTAAAGTAAAACGTAAAACATTATGAGTAGCTTTTTCAATATTTTTAATCGTTAAAAATTGCTTGTCCATGTCAAATACCTCCATATAAATATATTTTAAATAGTTTCCTTAATCTTTATTTAATTTATTTTTCTCCTATATTATTTTACTTACCCTTATAACTACATACTAACTCAAAGCATAACTTTAATCCATCATATTATCCATCATTGCTCAAATCAATCATTTCTTATATAATAAAATAGTAGTTTATTATCAGGAGGCGATTTTATGGATAAGAAAGATATTAGAAAATCTATTAATAATTTTTATGATGAAATAGCAGAAGATGAGAAAAAGGTAACAGGTGATATAGATAAATTAAATGAATCTTTAGGCTATAGTAAGGAAGATTTAAAAGACATTCCAAAAGAAGCACAATTAGGCTTAGGCTGTGGAAATCCTAAAGAATTAGGAAAACCTAGACCAGGTGAATTTGTAGCAGATCTTGGTTCAGGAAGAGGAATGGATGTATTTTTAGCTGCAAAATCAGTAGGAGATACAGGTCATGTTATAGGAATTGATAATAATTATAAGATGCTTGAAAAAGCTCGTGACATAGTTAATAAAAAGGAATTTAAGAATGTCGAGTTTAGATTAGGTGAGATTGAATATATTCCTATAAAAGATAATTATTTGGATTTAATTATGTCAAACTGTGTAATCAATTTATCAACTGATAAAAAACAAGTTTATAGGGATATTTATAGGATATTAAAATCAGGTGGAAGAATGAGTCTTTCAGATATAGTCCTTAAAAAGGATTTACCAAATGATATAAAGGAAAGTCCAAATGTCCACGGAACATGAGTGGGAGGCGCAATATCTCTGGAAGAGATAAAAGAAATTTTAAAGAACACTGGATTTAAAGATATATTTATAGATTTAAATGAAGTTACAGATGAATATGCCAGAAAATGGGGATATGGATTGAAAATAAAAGAATATATTGGTAGAGCAGAAATACTTGCTTATAAATAAAAGTTGTAGCTTCATTATGAAGCTACAGCTTTTATTTATATTCTATTTTTAATTACCCTTAACAAATCACTAAATACACCATATGCTGTTTGTTCTATTTCTGGATCATGTTCTACTATTGTCAAATCTCTCATCAAATCTGTACTTATAGTTACAACTGATGATGTACCTTTAATATTTGCATATATATGATCCTTTGATATTTCTTTTGGTTCAACTTTCCCAATAATTTCACCATTCTTTATAGAACCATGGCAAATAAGTTTTATTATATTTCCTCTTTTTTCTGCATCTTCTATTTGTTCTTTAGTTATATCTTCAATTCCCCTTCTATCTATATCAGATGGGTTTATATTTGCATCCATTAATACATTTAAAAGTACTGCTGTCTTTGCTGCAGCATCCCATCCTTCTATATCCATAGCTGGATCTGCTTCAATAAAGCCTCTTTTCTTACCCTCTACCATCACATCATCATATGCTTTTCCTTCTGCTATTTCCTCTAATATGAAATTTGTAGTAGA
>NZ_JBQCYD010000019.1:0-46732 GCF_052088025.1 Senegalia sp. (in: firmicutes)
ATTTTCAGTTAAATTAGGCACAATATCCTCTCCTTTAAACAGTATGTTCTAATAGATATTTTACCCTTAAGGAGAAAAAACAAACAAGTGCAAACTATTTTATTAGTTTGCACCCTTTATAACTCTTATTTCAAGTTCATTTTTTTCTACTTTATCTTCTAAACTTCCAAGTCTTGTCTCTACATCATATAATTTTTCTGTATTTAATTTCAATCCATCATATAGTGCTTTGAAATTTGTATCCATTTTATTTTCTAATCTTACTATATCATGCTTGGTAGCCATATTGCTTTCCATAGTAGTCATATTACTTTCAATGGCAGTCATCTTGCTTTCCATAGTTGTCATGTTTTGTTTCATACCTTGCATTTCTACATACATTTTTTCTAGTAAAGTAAAGACCTTATCATCCATGGCATTTGCTCCTTTGTTTAATATTATTTTTATTATATCATATAATACTAAAAAACAAACAATATTAACCCTTTAAATATTTGACAAAGTCAGAAGGTGGTATAGGTTTACTATAAAAATACCCTTGAATTAAATGGCAGCCTTTTGACCTTAAATAATCTACTTGTTCTTTAGTTTCTACCCCTTCTGCTATTACTTCTAATCTTAAAGTGCGAGACATTATTGTAATTATATCTGCTATTTCACCATTATCCTTTTCAGGATAATCCTTTATAAATGCCCTATCAATCTTTAATTTATCTATATGCAATTGTTTTATATAGGAAAGTGAAGAATATCCTGTGCCAAAATCATCAATGGCTATAGTAAATCCCAAATCTTTAAGTTCCTTTAATTTTTTATTTACTTTTGTTAAATCATCTAATAGTAAATTCTCTGTGATTTCAAGTTCAAAATAATTTGTGTCAATATTGTTTTTAATGATAGATTCTTTTATCCTCTTTATGAAGTTTTCATCATTAAATTGCATAGGTGAAATATTTATACAAATCCTAAAGTTTTCATTTATATTTTCCTTGAAAATCATATATTCATTAAATACCCTATCTATAACCCAATAGCCTATCTCAACTATTTGGCCTGTTTTTTCAGCTATAGGTATGAAAATTGCTGGAGATATAAAGCCATATTTTTTAGTATTCCATCTTAAAAGAGCCTCAGCACCTACTATTTGATTGTTTCTTGAATCTATTTGTGGTTGATAATTGATACTAAATTCATCATATATTATAGCCTTATTTAACATCATTTTTATTTCTTGCTCTTTTTGTATGTCTTCTTTAAATGATTCATCAAAATATAAATAATATTTTCCTTTTGTACCAATTGCCTTATCTAATGCAATATTTGAATTTACCAAAAGTTCATTTACATATTTCCCATCATCTGGATAGTTACAAACACCTGCTTTTATATCAAAATATAACTCATTATCCCTTATAAAATATGATAATTTACTGACATCAATAAGTTTCTTCATGAAATTTTCAACCTTATCTTTTGAATCAAAGGAAGATAGGCCTATTACAAATTTACTCTTAGATATATGAGCTATGAAATTCTTATCATCTAATATAGTATTTATTCTCCTTATGAAAATCTTTAGATTATATTCTAAATTTTCATTTGAATTTAAGACTATGGTATTATAGTTTTCTATAGATAGATAAACCACAAAAAATTTTTCTTGTTTTTTTGAAATACTATTGTTGATTAATTTAAACAATAAATTTTCATTTGGTAAATCCGTATCTATATTATAATCTTTTAATTTATCTATGAATTCTTGGTCCCTCTTTATATCAGTTAAATCAGTAAAAATACCTATATATTTAAAATCTTTTTTATCAAGTTTATTATTAATTTTATAGATAGACAAATCTTTAGGATAGAGCACTCCATCCTTTCTCTTATCCCACAATTCACTTCTAAAATATCCTTTTTTATTTATACTTTTCCACATATCTTTGTAAAATTCTTTTTTATGCTTTCCAGATTTAAAATTTCCTGGAGTATGGCCCATCACTTCTTCTTTACTATACCCTGTTATCTTTTCATAAGATTCATTTACATATGTAATATTGTTGTATCTATCTGTAATTATTACAGCATCATTTGTGTTTTTTGCCACATTTTCAGCTATACCAAGTTCTGATTTATTTTTAATATATATGTATCTTATAATTGTCAAAAATATAAGCAATATATTTATGAATAGAAGAGTTAACATTTGATTTTGATTCATTCCAAATATAATATTATCTTTTAAAGCATTAGAATTATTTACTATATATCCTTTTATTTTCTGCATTGCTTTACTTTCTGTATGATTAATTAATAATATGAATATTATTGTAATAGGTATAATTGCTATCAAGCATTTTCTAATGATGTTTTTCACATCTTTGAAACTAATACCACCCAAAATACTCCCCCTTTTCTTATTTCTCCCCATATAGAATATATCATAAATTACAACTAAAAAAAGACAGATATTCTGTCTTTTTAATTATCTATTATTCCAAACATAAGTGTTCCCTTAGCTGCTACAAGTCCATCTACTTTTGCTATAGCAGTTGCTTTTCCTATTCCTCTTTTCATAGTTATAAGTTCGACTTCCATAATCAAAGTATCTCCTGGTCTAACTTGTTTTTTAAATCTAATCTTATCTATACCAGTAAATACCGCTAATTTGTCCTTGTTTTCATCCAATGTCATAACAGCAACAGCTCCAACTTGAGCCATAGCTTCAACTATGAGTACACCAGGCATCAGTGGATTATCTGGAAAATGCCCCTGAAAAAAAGGTTCATTTATAGTGACATTTTTAATCCCAACCGCTTTTTTTCCCTCTTCTAATTGTGTTATTTTATCAACTAAAAGAAATGGATATCTATGCGGTATAATTTTTTGTATTTCTTTTATATCAAGCATTTTATCACCCCATATTAAGACTTGCTACTAATTTCATTCTATATTAATATAGAATGAAATACAAGTATTAATTATTGCATACTATTTGTATGTTCAGTATCTTCTGGAGGGGATGGATCTTTCTCATCATCTTTAGGTGGAGTAGTTTCTTCTGGTGCTGGTGATGGATCTGGTTCTATTGATTCAGTTTCAGGTCGATTTTCAACCTTATCATCATCTTTATCAGTATCTTGATCCTCATCTTCTTCTTTTACAGGATTCTTATCTTTATCAGTATCTTGATCCTTGTCTTCATCTTCATCCTTGGATGGCGTGTTTGTGCTTGGTTTAGATGGATTTTTTGGTTTAGTAGGTTTATATTGAATATTTTCTTCTTTTTCTTCTTCAATATCTTGAATCTCTTCATTATCTTCATCTTCAAGCTCTTCTATCTCTTCTTCATCCTCTTGATTTTCTTTGTTTTCAAGATATATTTCTAAGTATTCTTTTTTTAATTCTATATAATTTTCACCTAAAATGTCTTCTAAGTCATCCATTATTATCTCATTTTTATTATCATTATCATCTTTTATTTCATTTACTTCCTTGTCTTTCTTTTCTTCTTTTTTTTCTGTAGTTTTTATTTTTGAAACTTCATTAGCTTTTGCATCTTTTATCCTTATCCCAGCAAATATTATAACTACAGCTATTATCATTAGTAAAATATTTAAGATTGTAGTTTTTTTCAAATTTTCACTTCCTTAAAATATTTTATCTCGATTATTTTTTAAATTTCTCTTTTAAAAAGTTTAGAATTCCCTTTTTTTCTTTATATTGAGTCACATCGCCTGCTTCAAATTCTTCATTGTTAATTATTCTCATAGGATTAATTTCTATTAAATCATTGATCTTTTCTTTACTTATAATAGCCTCTAAAACTTTTATTGCATCTTTTGCCCTAGGAGGTCTTCTAGTTCTTGAATGCGCATCCGTTCCTAAAAAGTGAATCATATTATGTTCAAGTAATATCTTCGCAGTTCTTTCTATATCGTCACCATAATCTCCCATTAATGAACCTAGATTAAGTTGAGCAAATGCACCTAATTCTATATATTTTTTAAGTATATTAGGGTCATTTTTAACTTCTCTATATCTTTCAGGATGAGCAATTATAGGGATTATCCCTTTTAATTTTAATTCATATATTATATCTTCTAAATATATGGGAATCTGAGCCATGGGAAGTTCTATAAGCAAATAATTACTATCTCCTAAAAGTGATACCTCTTCTTTTTCAATTAATTCTATGATATTTGGACTAATATATACTTCATTTCCAAGAATAATTTCTATATCAATATTTTCTTTTTTTAATTCAATATTAACTTGCTCTAATATTTCATTATTTTTAAGCTTTTCATTATAGCCTTCATTTTCTATATAGTGTGGAGTTGCAAAAATATATTTTATGCCTTCACCTTCTGCTATTTTCAACATCTCTATAGAAGTCTCCATATCCTTTGCACCATCATCTATAAAGGGAAGTACATGACTATGAACATCTATCATTTTGCATCCCCATAATATGATTGATAATTATATTTATAATAACTTCCTTCATTCATAGGTATTTTATTAAGAACCACACCTAATATATTTCCTCCAACCTTTTCAATCAACTCTTTTGAATATTGCACTGCATCTATATGAGCCTGACCTGAACCACATACAAGTATTACTCCACCTGCATAGGTTGAAATTATAGAAGCATCTGTTACAACTCCTACAGGAGGTGCATCTATTATTACCATATCATAGATGTTTTCCATAGAATGAATAAATTCCTTCATTCTATTAGATCCTAATAATTCTGATGGATTTGGTGGGATTGGACCAGATGGTAAGACATCTAATTTAAATTCACTTATAGTGCTTGCAGCTAGATCTTTCTCTATTCCTTCAGCTATTATATTTGTAATTCCAATCCTATTAGATATAGCAAAATATTTATGCATTTGAGGTTTTCTAAAGTCACAATCTATTAAAAGTACTGCCTTATTATCTTGTGCCATAGATACAGCTAAATTTACAGCTGTAGTACTCTTTCCTTCCCCTGGTCCTGCGCTTGTTACAACTATGGATTGAAGCTTCTTATCAAAATTTGAAAATTGTATGTTTGTTCTAAGAGACCTATATGCTTCTGCTATAGGGCTCTTTGGATCATAATGCGTTACTATCTTATATCTACTCATATTTTCCCCCTACTTATCTGCTGTTTTTGGTATCATTCCTATTACAGGAAGATCCAGATGCTTTTCTATATCATTTGCTGTCTTTATAGTATTATCTAGATATTCTAAAATAAATATAACAAACACAGAAAGCATGATTCCAAGCACACCAGCTATAGCTATATTTAACAGTGGCTTTGGACTAACTGCATTTTCAGGTACAAGGGCCCTATCTATAACTTGTACATTATCTATATTCATTATTTGCTTTACTTGTTCCATGAAAATCTTTGCTGTTTCATTTGCTATCACAGCTGCTTCCTTTGGATCATCATGTGTTACTGATAATTTTATTATTTCAGTTTCATTTACAAGACTTACATTTAGCTTTTCACTAAACTGACCATGATTTATGTCAAGACCTAATTCATCTATAACTTCCTGACCTACTGCTCTACTCTTTGCTATCTCCCCATAAGTAGATACAAGTTGTTTGTTTAAAAGTACATCATTATATTCAATTGACTGATTCATGCCAGAATATTCCTTAGACTTTCCAACCATTAGTGTGGTATAAGTTTCATATTCACTAGGCAATATAAAAAAACTTACAAGAGCACTTGCTATAATACTTACAAGAGTTATAAGTACAATAAGCCACTTTTTCTTCCACACTATAAAAAACAATTCTCTTAATTCAATTTCTTCCATTTGTTTACCCCCATAAATTTAGTTCCTTTTTTAACACATGCTAATTATATAATGTTATCTTTATATATTCAATTGTTTTGTTAAAAAAGTTATAATTAACTGTTGATTTTTTGTTGAA
Organism: Senegalia sp. (in: firmicutes); assembly: GCF_052088025.1. Lineage (NCBI taxonomy): Bacteria > Bacillati > Bacillota > Clostridia > Eubacteriales > Clostridiaceae > Senegalia > Senegalia sp. (in: firmicutes). The sequence goes on from NZ_JBQCYD010000019.1 coordinate 5,947, forward strand.
ACATTGATAATATTTTATTTGAGGTGGAGAACATGCCAAAAATAACTAAGTTAGCAACAAAACTACATAAAAGAAAAAAGATAAATGGTTATTATGAAGCTTCTGATATACTTACAAATGAAGAAAAAATGAATCTCATTTTGCTATCATCCATTATCTTAGTTCCTGTCATAATAGGAGTTACTCTGATTGTATTTTCTTCATTTTAATTTGAAGATGATTCAATCTTTTTTATCCCCTTAAATTCTCGTACATTATTTATCTCTTCTGCTTTCTTATAAGTTGGTACAAGTTTTGCTATGGCACTTTTTATATCAGAGTTACTTCCATTATTCATAACATCTTCAATTGCTTCTAATTGTTTGACCAATACATTATAGTCTTGAAATAAAGGCTTGCCAATATGTATTTTAGAATGCTCAGTAGAAATAAGTCCTTCTTCATCCATTAGTAATTCCTCAAATAACTTTTCACCAGGACGAAGCCCTACTACATCAATATCAATATCTTTTCCAACCTCAAGACCCGAAAGCCTTATAAGGTCCTTTGCTAAATCTATTATCCTAACAGGATCACCCATCTCTAGTACAAATATTTCTCCACCACGAGCCATAGCTCCTGCTTGAAGTACCAATTGACTAGCTTCAGGTATTGTCATGAAATATCTGATAACATCTTTATGAGTTACAGTGATAGGTCCACCTTCAGCAATTTGTCTTTTAAATAATGGTATAACGGATCCATTACTACCAAGTACATTTCCAAATCTCACCGCAACAAATTCTGTATTACTCTTCTTATCAATAGCTTGCACTATCATCTCACAAAGTCTTTTTGTAGCTCCCATTATATTTGTAGGATTTACTGCCTTATCAGTAGAAATCATAACAAACTTATCTACATTAAACTTATCTGCAGCACGTGCAACATTAAATGTACCAAATACATTGTTCTTTACAGCTTCATGGGGATTGGCTTCCATAAGTGGTACATGTTTGTGAGCTGCTGCATGAAATATTACATTTGGCTTTAAATCTCCTATTATATGATCTATCTTTTCCTTGTCACGAACAGATGCTATTAGTACCTTTAAATTTAAGGTATCACCATATTGCCTTTTAAGTTCATTTTGAAGATCATATACATTATTTTCATATATATCAAGTATTATAAGTTCTTTTGGTTTAAATTTTGCAATTTGCCTACATAGTTCTGATCCAATGGATCCTCCCCCACCAGTTATAAGTATTTTTTTACCATTTATATAATCATTGATTTTCATGCAATCAAGGGTAACTTCATCTCGGCCTAACAAATCAGAAATTTCAACCTCACGAAGTTGTTTGACACTTACCTTACCATCAATAAGTTCAAACATGCCAGGAAGTGTCTTCACCTTACATTTAGTAGTTTTACATTCTTCTATTATTTCTTTAATCTCAGCCTTAGTAGATGAAGGCATAGCTATTACTATTTCATCAATATTGTTTTTTATAGCCTGTCCTTTTATATCGTATCTCTGCCCCTTTACAGGTACACCATGTATCTTTCTACCTTCTTTTGAAACATCATCATCAATTAATACCACAGGATTACTCATAAGTTCTGTATGGTTTTTAAATTCCTTTATAACCATAGCACCAGCATCCCCCGCACCTATTACCATGATGCGCTTTCTTTTTTCACTATTAAATAGCTTTTCATTTTTCATCTTTCTTAAAAATCTATAGCTAAATCTAACCCCACCTATGTACATAATATCTAAAATAGCAACTAATAAATAAATGCTTCTTGGAAAATGAATATTCATTACATATAAATAACTAATCATTCCTGCATTAGCAAGTATTACAGCAACTATTACTTGCATTAGTTCATCAATGCTTGCATATCTCCAAAGGCTATTATATATGCCAAAGTATGCAAATACTAATATTTTAATCAAAGTTATAGCAAAAATATTATCAATATAAAGCTGCATAATATTCCAAGGTATATTCATATCAAACCTTAAGTAAAATGAAACTAAGAATGCTGTACTTATGAGAAAAATATCTATTGCAAGCAACATAATTATTCTTTTTTTCTTCTCCACATGACCCCTTCTTCCATAGTTATAGTAATTTTACCAACTATATCTTCATTTTATAATAAATATACATTATAAACAACAATTTATACAAATATATACATATTTTTTATAATACAAAGTACGATATTTTTAGACATATTTCGACAGAGTTAAACACTCATATACTTATGAGTGTTTAAAACCTAATATCTATTAATTTTAAAACTGCCTACTCCCATATCTACCTTTATATCAAAATTAGTATCTTTTTTAACATAATCTTTAGAAATTAAAACATCCTCTTCAGATTCTATTAGACCTAAATCATCTATATTAGTAGAATTTAATGCTCCATCCATCTCTATCTTAAGTCCAGCATCAGTTGGCACATTTAATACTATAGATGAGGCACCTGATTCTATATTTACATAGCTTGTAGAATGTAAATCTCCAAAATCAATATCCATCTTTCCAGCACCTAAATCCAAATCTATCTTTTGTACCTTCACATTCTTTAAATTTAACTTTCCAGAACTAGCACCACTATCTACATCTATATTCCATATAAGCTTGTTATTAATATCAATATCTAAATTACTTTTATTATTAAAGATATTATTAGACATGTCATTTGAAACATTTACTCTTTGACTATTATTGCTGGTTCCTGATTCATAATTATGATTGAATCTATTATTTGAAGATATCTTTGCCAAACTTGTTTGACTATTATATGAATTTATATTATATTTTGCTGCACCCAAATCTATATCTAGTTCACCCTTTATAATACCCTCACTCATTTCCACAAGTAAATCTTCACTGTAATCATTTTTTACATCATTAGTATCATTTATAAAAAATCCATAAGCAATTACAATAATTATAAATATTATCCAAAGTGCAGTATTTAATATCTTATTTTTAAATATGATATTAATACCAATTACAATGAGAATTAATGGCCACAAATCAAATAAAGAATCTATCAAAATAAATAAATCAAAATTTAGTATATCCATATTAGAAAGAAGCCAAATTAGACCAAGAGCTATTAATACAATCCCAAAGATAACATTTCTTTTTTTCATATCAATCCCTCTTTCCTTTAAATATTAAAAATAAACCAACAGCTACAAGCACAAAAGGCCAAAAGAACCTTAAATCAAATATATTGAAAAATCTTCTAAGAAATAAAAACACTCCTAGACCAATAAATATAAATCCAATACTCCTACTATTATTATCATTATTGTGATCTTTCTTATCTGTGACCCCACCTTCAATATATTGATTGTTTTCACTTCTATTTAACTCCACATCACGTGGCAATATTATAGCAGCTATAATATATAGAAAGATACCAGTTCCTGCAAACAAAACAGAAGCTGCCCAAATTAATCGTACAATAGATGAGTCAATATCAAAATAATCAGCAACCCCACCACATACCCCATCTATTATTTTATCACTAGTAGACTTATAAAGTTTACCATCCAAATTAAACATCTCCCTTCCTTAAATTATATGTATCATTTGTATTTATTATATCACAAGGATACCCATAAACTTCTATATTAATTGACTAACATTATAAGAAATGCTATAATTTTAATTAATTGAATATCTATAGGGGTGCTTGTGCAAGCAGGCTGAGAACAAATCTAAAGCGATGAAAACCCTTAAACCTGATCTGGATAATGCCAGCGTAGGAATATGTTTTTATAAATTTTTTAAGCATGTTCTATATTTCTAGAACATGCTTTTTTTATATATAAAAATTACTTTAATGGAGGAGATAAATATGTTTAAAGAAGTTTATGAAAATGTGGGAGAAAAAACACCATTAGTTCACTCTATTACCAATTATGTAACAGTAAATGACTGTGCAAACATTGTACTAGCTGCTGGGGGTTCCCCTATTATGGCAGATGGAATCGAAGAAGTAGAAGAAATAAATTCTATTTGTGATTCATTAGTTATCAATATAGGAACTTTAAATGAAAGAGTAATAAAGGCAATGATAGCAGCTGGTAAAAAAGCTAACGAAATTGGAAATCCAGTCATATTAGATCCTGTAGCTGTAGGGGCGTCCACCTTTAGAAATGAAACCACTTTTAAACTATTAGAAGAAATACATTTTTCTGTTATTAGAGGCAATGCTTCTGAGATAAAAGCTATCTATGAAGGAAGTGGAACTACAAGCGGTGTAGATGCAAATGCAGAGGATAAGATAGAAGAAGAAAACTTACAAGCAATGGTTACACTTTGTAAAAATTTAAGCAAAAAAACTGGATCAGTTATTGCTTTAACAGGAGCTATTGATATCGTAGCAAGTCATGAAAAAGCAAAAGTTATTTATAATGGCAATCCTCTAATGTCCAAAATCACAGGCACTGGTTGTATGCTTACTAATGTAGCGGCTACCTACTGTGGCGCAAACAAAAATACTATTCTTGATGCAAGTACTTTAGCTGTAGCTCATATGGGTTTAGCTGGCGAATTAGCTTTTAAAAAATTACAAGAAATAGACGGTGGTACTTCTACCTATAGAATGCTTTTAATTGATGAAATAAGTAAAATGAATTATGAAAAATTAAAAGGAGGAATTAATATTGAAAATAGATAAAAAGTCTATGCTTTTATATGTTGTAACAGATAGAACATGGCTAGGAGAAAATTCTCTTGTAGACCAAGTAGAAGATACATTAAAAGCAGGCGCAACATTTATACAATTAAGAGAAAAAGATTTGCCTTTTGAAGACTTTTTAAAAGAAGCAAAGGAAATAAAAGTTATAACTGATAGATATAAGCTACCATTTGTTATCAATGACAATGTAGAAGTTGCCATTAAATGTAATGCAGATGGGGTTCATGTAGGACAAGAAGATATGAATGCTAGGAATGTTAGAAATCTTATAGGGGAAGATAAAATTCTTGGTGTATCTGCATCTACAGTTAAAGAGGCAAAAGCAGCAGAAGAAAATGGAGCAGATTATATAGGCGTTGGAGCTATAGTAAGCACTAGTACTAAAGAAGAGGCAAAGGTCGTTTCAATGGATACTTTAAAAGATATTTGTCATGCAGTTTCTATACCAGTCGTCGCAATAGGGGGTATAAATGAAGAAAATGTCCTGAAACTAAAAGGCAGCGGTGTTGATGGCATTTGCGTAATATCTGCAATATTTTCAAAAGAAAACATTTATGATGCTAGTAAAAAGCTATATAATTTATCTTCCAAGATGGTTTCCTATGAAGTATAAAGCAGCTATATTTGATTTAGATGGAACCCTTTTAGATTCAATGGATAGTTGGGATAGTGTAGGTAAAATATTTTTAGAAAATCAAGGTGTATCATCACCACATAATTTAAATGAAATTATAAAAGAAATGAGTTTTAATGAGTCTGCAAATTATTTTATAGATACATTTGCTATTCAATTATCTGTAGATCAAATAATTGAATCTATCAATAAAATAGTAGAAAATAAATATCTATATGAAATAAAACTAAAGCCTTATGTCAAGGAATATCTTTATAATCTTAAATCAAAAGGTATTAAAATGTGTGTAGCAACTGAATTAGATAAAACTCTTTCACAAAAAGCACTCAAAAGATTAGGTGTTTTAGATTGTTTTGAATTTATTATTACATCAGGAGAAATTTCTGTTAGCAAATCTAAACCAGATATCTTTATAAAATCAATGCAAAAATTAGGTGTTTCAAAAGAAGATGTTATTGTATTTGAAGATTCACTTCATGCTATAAAAACAGCCAAAGATGAAGGATTTGATCTTGTAAGTATCTATGATGAATCATCAAAAGAAAACTCACAAGAAATTAAAGAATTAAGTGATTATTTTATTAATTCTTTTAAAGAAATGGAGGAATTGTTTTGAAAAAAATTTTAAGTATTGCAGGTTCAGATTGTAGTGGAGGTGCAGGCATACAAGCAGATATAAAGACCATTACAGCTCATAAAATGTATGCTATGAGTGCAATTACAGCCCTAACTGCCCAAAATACCACTGGAGTTTATGGTGTAAATGAAACAAGTCCAGAATTTGTATCTAAACAACTTGACTGTATTTTTGAAGATATTTTTCCTGATGCAATAAAGATTGGTATGGTATCTTCTAAAGAAATCATAGAAGCAATCTCTAAGAAGCTTAAAGAATATAAAGGAAAAAATATAGTAGTAGATCCTGTGATGTTTTCTACAAGTGGACATAAATTAATGAGTGAAGATGCAATGGATGCTTTAAAGACTAAATTATTACCCCTAGCTGATGTAATTACTCCAAATATTTTTGAAGCAGAAAGTCTATGTGGATTTAATATTTATGGTAAAGAGGACATGATAAAATCAGCCAAAGACATTTCAAAGTTTTTAGATGCACATATTTTAATTAAAGGAGGTCATCTTACTGATAGTGCTGATGATTTGCTTTTCTTTAAAGGAAATATAATGTGGTTTAATGAAAATAGAATTGATAACCCAAATACTCATGGTACTGGATGTACATTATCATCTGCAATTGCATGTAATTTAGGCAAAGGTTTAAACATAGAAGAAAGTGTAAGAGATGCTAAGAAATATATAACCCGTACATTACAGGCAGGACTTGATATAGGATCAGCTAGTGGACCTTTAAATCATTGTGTATAAGATAAAAACCTCAGTAATTATATATATAATTACTGAGGTTTTCCTTTTAACTTACTTCTTCATCTTCAATATGTCCTTTAATTATTAATCTATTTAATTCTTTTCTAGATAATTCTTGATATGATTTTCTAATTGATAGGTAAAATACTATACCAAGAGCTGCCCAAATAATGAGTGCTATCCTAGATGGCAATGATAAGTATGCTGGCATTCCTGGAACTATAAGAAGTAATATAAATCCTACAGATAATATAGCACCTAAAACTGTAGCTATCTTAAGTAAAATAGGCCCCTTTTCCTTTCTAAGAAATTTAAAGGCTGAAGTTGAAGTGTAAAAATATCCAGTAGCTGCACCAATAGATGCCATATCTACAACCCATGTTAAAACTTGCCTTCCAAACCAAGGGGTAATTAAAGCAATTAAAAGTACAAACTTCAGTGCATTTACAGGAGTGTGATACTTGGGATGAATCTTACCAAACCAGCTAGGAAGCGCCTTTGCCCTTGCCATGGATAAAAGTAATCTACTAGAAGCCATATAAAAGCCTATTATACCAGCAATAATAGCAGAAATAAGTGCAAGTCCAAGTAATAGTAATCCTACATTCCCTAAAAGGGATTCAATAGCATCACCTGTTATCCAAAAAGGTTCACTTTCCATAGCAGATTCCCATGGCAACACTAAAGCTGTAACTGTATTCATAGATATATACATGATTCCACCAAAAGTAATAGAAAAAATCATTATTTTCAAAGCTTTCTTAGGCTCAAAATCAAATTCTTCAGCTGCTTGAGGAACAGAATCAAAACCTACATACGCCCAAGGAGCAATAGCAACTATAGCAAGTATTCCTGATAAAGGTGGAATACCTTCAACAAAGAATGGCTTTAAATTTTCAATTGGATTATCAGTTCTTAAAAATCCTACAATAGTTAATATTAAAATAGCAAAAATTAAAATAAAGCTCATTATAGTCTGTAAAACACCAGAAACTTTCATACCTTTGATGCTTGTTATAGCAAATATAATTAAAGCAATAGATGCAAATAAAACCTCACCTAAATATACATCCCAGCCAGCAACTGAGTACATGAGTCCTCTTTGTAATAAACCAGGAAACATATATCTTCCTATCATGGCAAGAGCTGTAGCATTTAAAGGCACAATAGAAAGATAAGATAATCCTAAAAGCCAAGCACATACAAAGGCATGATTTCTACCAAATCCCTTAAAAGAAAAGGCAAATTCTCCACCGGCAACAGGAAACTTTTGCACCATATATCCATAACTTATAGCAATTATAGACATTATAATAGCACCTATACTCATACCTATAGCTGTACCTAATGGCCCTGCAGTTTTTAAAAATAAATTCCCCGGCATAACAAAAGTACCCCAACCTATGATACTACCAACTGCGAGTGAAAATACATTAATAGGACTTAAACTCTTTTCTAGTTTGACTTTTTTCTTTCTTTTCTTTTTTAAAATCTTAAACACCTCTTATATTATTTTTAATACTTATTTTTTATACTTACCCACAAATTTCCTAAAATAAATAAAAATTATCCCCAATATACATTTTATATTGGGGAGTAATTGTTTTAACTTATTTTTTAATGCTATAATCAACCTCTAAATTTGTTCCATTAGATACAGTATCTCCTACTGGACAAAATTCTTTCACCTTTTCCATCATCTCATTAATCTTTTCTTGCGATTCATTAGATTTTATGATGAATTTAGATTTAATATCTGCTAGTCCAGGCCTTATGCTAGTATCACCTTCAAATCCTCTTGTATCAAGTTTTCCTTCAAGTTCAATCTTTAAATCTTCAATTTCTACACCCATCTTTTCTGCAATCCCTCTAGTTATTATAGATTGACAAGATCCAAGCGCACAAAGAAGTGCCTCTACAGGATGCATTGCACTATTTGTACCTCCTGTTTTTTCAGGTTCATCTAAAATCATTTTAAATTCTCGAACACTTGATTCTACCTTTACTCCATCTAATAAATGTGATGTCGCCTTTGAAACTTCTATAGTCATATTTTATCTCCTTAATTTTTTATATTTTTTTCTTTACTAATTATGTCCAATTCAATAATCCTTTTATTCTTTTCATACTTACTTTATCATTTTCTAAAAATACATTTGGTATGCCTTTACCAAAAACCTTATATTATCTTCCCCAAAAATTTCAGATATATTTTCAAATATTTCTTTTTTCCTATTATTAACATCATAAGATAATATCTCATCTTTATATATCCATTTATCAGGTAGGCTTCTATCAAAATTTACAATAGAACATTTAGGAGAATCCTTACCTATTTCTTTTCTTCCAGCAAGTATGCTCCTATATATTAAATCATCTTTAGGCAAAGAATATCCCATGAAAATAATATGTTTAGCTTTTTGTATTGCTATTTTCATATCTCTTTCAATTTCCTGGATAAATGAAGGATGTCTTGCCTTAAAATTAGTAGGCATCTCTAAAAAAGTATGGTGGGTCTCAGTCATATGACCGCAGTGAGTACATTGAAGCGCATCTATCTTACCATAATCATGTTTTTCTTTTTCTTCAAAAGACCTATAACTATTATAAGCTAAAGAAGGAATAATTTGAGGAGGGAAAAGAGTCTTTGAAAATATATTCCATTCATCACCTAGATAAAAAGTCAATTTACCACAATTGGGACATTCTCTAAAACCATGGCATCCATGGGGAAAATAAAACTTACCAATTCTAAATGTTTCTCCAGTTAATTTTTCATTATAATTTAATCTTTGCACAGCAGTTTCATTCATAGGAAAAAAGTGACTTGGGCTATGTCCTTCTATTTCACGAATTGCCATGAAATATGCTAGATCAGTAAATAGTTTTATAGAAGAATCCTTATTTAATTTTCTATGGGCATTAAATAATATCCACAAAAATATTGGATCCCAATTCATACTAATAATAGCATAGCTAAATAAATAAAAATCTCTATCATATAAATTAATTTCCTCATTTATTTTACTCCTACCTTCATTTTGCATGATTTCCTCTAGCAAACATACAAATTGAAAATAATCATTTATTTCTTTTCTTTTATCCCTTAAAGCTAGCCTATATTCTATAGCATGAATTATAGATATAATCATATTTAAAGTATTCCTTGCTATAATTAATTGTTCAGGTCTTACATAAGTTTTTTCAGTATTAAATCCCTGACCTGTTTGTATATGTAAATCTATTAAATTATATAAATCAACTAGATTAAACTCACCATTTTTAATCCCTGGACATCTTTTCATTATCTCTTTTAGAATAAAGAAATTATATATTTTCTTAAGTTCAGAAATACGTTTCTTAGAAAATCCTAAATTTCTTTCAGCTTCTATATCACACTTTTCTTCATCTAATATTGTAATTAAACTTTCTAATTCATCCTTTATATTTTCTTCTACACTTGGAAATGCTCTATTTATTCTTATTTTTAAACTTTCACATGAATCTATATCTGAAAGAATATATATTATTTCTCCAATTTTAGAAGTCGAACTTAGTCCCAAGCTTGCTGTAGCTCCTGCACCCCAAAAAATTAAAGTCTCCGGCCAATAAGGTTTGAATTTATCTATATCTTTTTTTATCATCATAATATAGTATTATCCACAATACTAAAAAATTTAAACATAAATAATCCCCAATATACATTTTATATTGGGGATACATCTATAGTCCCAATATGAAGCTACATCTCAAGTAGTAGACCCAACCAAAACTATAAGAGAAGCCATACTAAAGAATATTTTAAATATTGAAGATTTGATAATTTTGTTTTTTTATTTATTATAGGTATTTTTTATACATATTAATTTGACAAACCGTTTAGCATCTGATATATTGTTCACAAGTTAATAATACAATTGTACTAGGGGAGCTGTATAGGACAGCTGAAAGTGAAACCCGTAAGTTTCTTACCCTTATACCTGATCTGGATAATACCAGCGTAGGAAAGTCAAATAATGCATAAAATGCAGACGCTTATTCCCTCCTAGTACAAAAATACAAGGAGGTTTTTTATGCGCACAAAGAAAATAGTTTTAAGTGGATTACTGATATCAATCGGTACACTTGCAAGCCACATAGTCGTTATTCCTGCTGGAGTCGCCAAGTGCTACCCACTGCAGCATGCAATTAATGTTATAAGTGCTATCCTACTGGGTCCATGTTATGCAGTTGCCAATGCTTTTCTAATTTCATTATTAAGAAACATGTTGGGAGTCGGTTCAATACTTGCATTTCCTGGAAGTATATTTGGTGCAATGTTTGCTGGAATTGCCTATACATATCTTGGAAAATCATATGCTGCAAGTATTGGTGAAGTAATTGGTACAGGTATAATTGGAAGTCTAGCTGCATTCCCGCTGTCAAAGTTTCTTTTAGGCTCTGAAATAGGTGTATTCTTCTTTATCCCACCATTTATTATTTCAAGTATTGGGGGATCAGTTATTGGCCTATTTATAGTCAAGTCATTAGGAAATCATAAAAAGGAGTGAAAAAATATGATGGAAGTATTAAATATTTTTAAGAATCATTATAAAAGGGGATTTGAAAATGAATAAATTTAGTGGATTTAGTCTTACTGCATTATGGTTTGGAGCTGCAATTTCAGTTGCTGAAATAATGACCGGAGGCTTGCTTGCTCCTTTAGGTTTTAAGTTAGGTTTATTTATAATTATAATTGGCCATGTTATTGGTGGTTTTATTATGGTTGCTGCTGGGAATATTGGATATGAAAAAAAGCTTGCAAGTATGGAAACAACTGAACTTACTTTTGGAAAATATGGCAAAAGCTTATTTTCATTTCTTAATGCAATTCAGCTGATAGGATGGACAGTAATTATGCTTATATCTGGTGGTGCTGCTACCTCTATATTAACTCAAAATATATTTTCCTTTGGAAATCCATCACTGTGGATTATAGTATTAGGTATATTTATAGGAATATGGCTATATGCAGGGAAGGGTTTATGGAAAGCAGGTAATATAGTTGTTGGATTATTAATGCTAATTATAACTATGATTCTAATTCGCCTTGGACTTACTACTGGAGATATTACATCTATGCCTAATCTCCATACTATGTCTATTGGTCTTGCACTAGAATTGACTATAGTAATGCCAATATCTTGGGTCCCTCTAGTAGCAGATTATACAAGAGATAGCAAGAGTAAATTAGCAGGAAATTTAGGGACCTTTGTAGGATATTTTATAGGAAGCTCCCTTATGTATTTTGTTGGTCTAATAGCAGCATTAGGTTTTCAAAGTACAGATATTGGATCAATATTATTAAATCAAGGCTATGGATTTTTTGGAGTAGCAATCATAATGCTATCCACAATATCAACCACATATCTAGATGCCTTTAGTGCAGGTTTATCTATTAAAAATCTTATACCTTCATTATCTGAAAAACATTTAGGTACAGGTGTTCTAGTAATTTCAGTTGTTATCGCACTTACATTTCCAATGACAGCCTACGAAAGCTTTCTTCTTTGGATAGGTGCTATGTTTGTACCTTTATTTGCCATATTAATTACAGATTACTACATACTTAAAAATCAATTTAAATCAGATATTCTCGCTCTTATGATTTGGATTTTAGGTGTATTTATATATAGGATAGTTGTAAATGTGGATTTATCAATAGGGACCACACTCCCCGTTATGATTATTGTTTCACTATTATACTACATTTCCTTAAAATGTAAGCTAAAAATTTCCCAATCCTCCACCATATAACAAATACTCTAGAGTTAAACCTATCTACTGATAAAAAACAGATGTATATTCATTAAATAAAACCAATAATATAATAAATTCAGCATGAGCTAACAATATAGTCTCTCTGCTGAATTTATTTATTTTTTAAGCAAGTTCTAGTGCTATTTCCATCATATTAGTAAAACTTTCTTGTCTTTCTTCTGGACTAGTTTCTTCATTTTTAACTAATGAATCAGAAACTGTAAGAATAGTAAGAGCATTTACACCTGCTTTAGCTGCATTAGTATAAAGTGCATATGTTTCCATTTCTGCAGCAAGTACTCCCATACTAGCCCACTTCTTCCATGAATCAGGATCATTTTGATAGAAAGTATCAGAAGTTAATACATTACCTACATGAGTTTTGATTCCCTTTTCATCTGCTGCTTTTTTAGCTTTTTCAAGTAAATTATAAGAAGCTGTAGCTGAATAAGTACCACCTAAATCAAATTGATTTGCATAGTTTGAATCAGTACTTGCACCCATTGCTATTACTAAATCATATAAATTCATATCATCTTGATATGCACCACATGAGCCTACTCTTATCAGGTTTTTCACCCCATAAAAATGAATTAGCTCATATGTGTATATAGCTATAGAAGGAATTCCCATTCCTGTACCCATTACAGACACTTTTTTTCCCTTATATGTTCCAGTATAGCCAAACATATTTCTTACATCATTAAACTGAACTACATCTTTAAGATAATTATCAGCTATAAATTTCGCCCTTAGTGGATCACCTGGAAGCAATATAGTTTCAGCTATATCTCCCTTTTTCGCATTATTATGTGCTGTTGACATACAATCACTCCTCTTAAGTTTTATAAAAATTTCTACTAATACATATACCCATTTTTATATATTTCTACACTTATAACCACTATATTTTCCTAACTTACCATTTTTCCTTCATTAATCATCCTTTTATCCTTAGATTTTTTTATAAGTCCAGTACTATATCCCATAGGGCAGACTTGACACCAGCTTCTTGGTTTAAATATAACTCCCATCATAATTCCTACTATAAATGAAACTCCCATAAATCTAAATAAAGAAAAGGCTATTTTATTGAAATCTCCCCCAGAATGTATTAGAGATACAGTAAGTAATGTTATCATTATTCCTAGCAATGTATTTTTAGCACCTTTAGTTTTCATCCATTTAGGCATAGTATTACCCATACTTATATTTTGCAAGAATTTCCCAAGGAATGATCCCCTTGGACAATAATGAGAACAATGAACCTTTCCCCTACCTCTTAATGCATGATATATTGGTGCTGTCATACACACAAATCCAAATATACCAAATCTAAAGTCTATTATAGAAAGCACAAAAAAACTAACTATTATTACCCATGACCACTTCATATGTGATTTTCTTTTCTTCTTCATTTCAATTCTCCCATATCATTATATTGTTATATCGCTATATTCGTATATTACAATATATGAATGTGGATGTCAAGTGTTACACTTACAAGCAAATAAGAGCAGGTATACCAAAAAACATATTAAGTACAGAAAAACTAATAGATAGCTTATAGAAAATCACCTAGTAAATCAAAAATGATTTACTAGGTGATTTTTTCCTACATAGTTAATAATTTTTCCTCAATATATTCCTTAAGCGGTTTATCATTTATTTTCGCCGGTTCATCATTATATGGATTTACCATAATTTTAAAGAAGTTGATTATTAATTTATTACCATCAATATAATAATCATCCATATGACCTGGAATAAATATCACTTCATATTCATATTCCTTTAACTTATCTTTTACATCATCTAAGTTTAATGTTTTTACTGGAGCTACCATACTATTTGTGAAATCCATATCCTCTATCATCCACATGTTTTTACTCCAAAACCTACTTTCTTTTTTAGTTTGATTGTTTAAGAATTCTTTATTTGATATAGCTGATAATACCTTCCTTACTGATTCCTTATCAAAGTCCTCCCCATAAAGATATTGCATGTCCTCTTCATCTGCTAATTTAAGTATAAATATTTCACCAATCTTTTCTCTTTGTGCTATTGAATCCCACATATAAAGCATCATCTCTAATATATGATTTTTAATTGCTATTTTTGCCAAATAAAACACTCCCTTATAATTATTCTATAATAATATCTATTATATCTTCTATAATATCATAAATTCCCAATTTTTCATTCACATCATCAGGATTAATATTGGGAAAATCATCTTTAATCATTTTTCCATTTAAATTATAGCTAATACTATAATGCTCTGGAATCTGTGTCTTTGTATCTTCATAGGTCATTATAGCAGTAAAATCTCTAGCCCCACCAGCATCTCTAATTGCCTTTTCCATATAAGCCTGATCACCATGTCTATTTAATGTACTATTTTGAGGTGTAATATTGTAAGCATTTGATACTCCACCTAAAGAATCAGCAATCACGTGTCCCTCATCTAGAGTCTTACTTTCTACGCCAGGAACCTTAGCTTCATCAGGATAGTATCTGCCAGATGCAAGAACAGGCTCCTTCCTATCATCTTGTAATATGATTTCTTCAGCTACTACTTTTACTAATTGCCCATAGTCATTGGTAAAGGCATAGTACTCCCTATCACCAAAACCAATATCCACTACAACATTCGCCTCCCTATGTCCTGATTGATTTCCTCCATCTACCTCTATCAAAGTATGATCCTGAAATAATTCTTCATTAAATACAACTTCACTACCACCTAAATCATCTCCATCATAAAAAAACATCACAACAATTAGGATTAAAATAGGAATAATAACTTTTTTATTCTTTTTCATTTAACTCACCTACACTTCTATATTCTTATATATATTATACTATAAGTATAGGCTTTTAAAAAATAAAATAAATATTTTTAATAAAAAGCTTGCTATAATTTTTTATCCATGGTATGATGTATTAGAACTTAAATTAAGAGTAAATAGTAACACAATATATTTCTACACATGCTACTTCAAATAGTATCATCTAGATTTTATTGGTACATTATTAAAATCAATTTAAGAAATAAAATTTAGGAGGTACACATTATGAATGGTACAGTAAAATGGTTTAACGCAGAAAAAGGATTTGGATTTATTACAGGAGAGGACGGAAAGGATGTTTTCGCTCATTTCTCACAAATTCAAAAAGACGGTTTCAAATCTTTAGAAGAAGGTCAAGAAGTTGAATTTGACGTTGTTGAAGGACAAAAAGGACTTCAAGCAGAAAATATAGTTGCTAAATAATTGAAATTTAAAGGGGCTGTTTCAAAATAAAAAGCCCATAAGAGAAAAACAGGTCAAAGAGCGCTAGCTCTAAGACCTGTTTTTTAGTATAATTAATCTACCATGAAAAACCATACTAAAGTTAATTTTAAATCAAAAATCAAAAAAATGCAACTATCTTTTAGTTTTGATTTGACTAATAATTTTGAGATGGATGATGAGGTTTTCTTGGTGCACAATATTGTTGAGGAGATGAATTTAGATTTTTTAAATAGTGCCTACTCTAATATGGGTAGAAAGCCAATTGTAGAACCCAGAACTATGTTGAAAGTATTAGTTTTTGCATATTTAAATAGGAAATATTCAGCTAGAGACATCGAAGATGCTTGTAAATATGATCTTCGATTTAGATGGCTTTTAGATAATAAAAAAGCGCCAGCTTATGTAACTATCAATAGATTTAGAAATTTGATTTACCCTTTCATAGATTAGATATTAACTCAATTAGTAGAACTATTAATTGAACAAGGAGAGGTGGATTTAAAGAGCATATACATTGATGGAACAAAAATAGAAGCAAATGCTAATAGATATACTTTTGTTTGGAAAAAATCTATTCTAAAATATCAAGAAAGACTTTTAGATAAGATAACTAAATACTTTGATATTGAAGAAGAACTATCTAGTGAAGATTTAAAAAAGATTGTTCTAACCAATTTTAATGATATAAGAAATATTTGCAAATCACAAAATGTAGTTTTTGCTTATGGTCAAGGTAAAAGAAAAACTGAGGAACAAAGAAAATATGAACTTTTTGAAGAATGGCTTGATAAGCTAGAAATTTATGAAAGACATTTGGATATAATGGGTGAAAGAAACAGTTATTCTAAAACAGATAACGATGCTACTTTTATGAGATTAAAAGATGATCATATGAAAAATAGACAATTAAAACCTGCCTACAATATTCAATGTGCTACAAATGGTGACTATGTTGTAGGTATAGAAGGATTTAGTAACCCAGAAGATATGAGGACACTACCTTCTTTTATGGATAATATATTGAGAAAGTATGATATGAAAATAGATAGAGTTGTAGCAGATTCAGGTTATGAAAGTGAAGAAAACTATCTTTACTTAAAAGAAAAACAAATAGAAGCTTTCATAAAACCTTCAAATTATGAAATCAAAAAGAAAAGTAAATATAAAAAAGATATTTCAAGAAGAGAAAACATGACTTACCATGAATCTGACGATTACTATCTTTGCTATAATAATAAAAAACTTGAATTTGAAAAAATTGTATATAGAAAAAATAAATATGGATTTAAAAGTGAATCAAAAGTTTATCTATGTAAAGATTGCTTAAATTGCTCATATTCTAATGATTGTATTAAATACAGCAATAAGACTGGTTTAAAAAGAATCTATATTTCAGAGAGATTTGAAAGTTTAAGAAAAGAATCAGAAAAAAATATAACTACAAAGGAAGGAATTATTGAAAGAATGAATCGTTCAATCCAAGCCGAAGGCATATTTTCGTATATAAAAACTGGAATGAATTATTCGAGATTTAGGCATAAATCTATGGATAAGATTGTTGCAGAGATGAAGCTTTTATCTATTGCAATAAATATAAAGAAATTAAGCAATAAAGTGAGATCTAATAAAGTAGGCCTTACTAGATATAAGGAAGCAATATAGCTATAATATATAATTTAATTTGAATAAAACTTATAAAAACTTAAGTTCTATTTGTCATGTCTAAAATTATATTAATGAAAATATATTTAGTTTTGTTAAGAGTGATGAAGTATGCTTATTTACTAGAACATATAAAAAGGGCGTTTCATAACTAATTAAATTAGTTATGAAACAGCCCCTTTTTTGATGTCCAAATTTAATTTTTATATTATTTAGTCTTTAACTATAAAGGAAACCTTAACATTAACACGATATTTTACAATATTATTATCCTCTACAACAGCTTGAAAGTTTTCAACAAAAACACTTTGAATATGATCAATTGTCTTTGAAGCTTCTCTAACTGCAACTTGTGTAGCATCCTCCCAACTTTCTCCTGAATCTGCTAATATTTCTACAACTTTTATAACAGCCATTTTCATCACCCTTTCTCAATTATTTCTCATCTAATAATTTTTTACCCTTAATATAGATGAGTAAACAATTGAGATATATTAATCCCTATCTAACATTATGCTTTCAATAAATTCATTAAATTGATATAGCGTTTCCTGTCCGTAACCTTCCTTATATTTCTCAGGGATATCAAAGCTTTCTAACTGTATATTCTCTTTATTCATCAATGATTGTAATTCTTCCATAAAAATTCCTTATATTCTTTTACTATTTCATTAGGCCTTTTACCATTATTAACCAAAGTTACTATTTGCTTTTTAAACTCATAATTATATCTTTTAGACATGATAGACATCCAATTTACCTTTATTTATTATATCATGTCCGAGTTTTTATTGTATAATTAAGTGTAACCTATCTAATACTTGATTACCTAAGTTTTGTACAAAATAGCTTATCTATATTTTCTTTATTTAGTTCTTTTCCTATTAAAACAATTTTCCCAATTGCTTGAGGCTTAATATATTTAACCTCTATATTATTTGGTAGGAAGTCAAAGTCCATCCAATTAGATTCTTCATCTGACAATACTCCCTTAGCCCGAAGTATCTTTCCATATTTATTTTCTTTCAATCTATTTAGAATTTCTTTAAGTCTATTGTTATCATATTTCTTTGCAGTTTCCATAGTCCAATACTGAAATTCATCATTTTGATGATCGGTGTGGTGATGATGGTTATTCTCTAAATAGTCATCTCTTTGACTTTTGTTTTGCTCTGCTAATTCTAAAATATTTTGAGAAGATAATTTGTCCCAAGATGTTGCTATAATATTGCCCTTAGGATTAAGATTTCTAATACAATTTATTATTTCATCAACCTTTTTTTCTTTTACTAATTGAGTCTTGCTCAATGCAACCGTAGTAGCGTATTGAATTTGATCTTTAAAGAATTCCCCAAAAACATCAATAAAATCCTCAAAATCTACAGCATCTACAATGGCTATTGCCATATTTAAAATTACATCTCTTTCATTCTTAAGCTTATTTACAAGGCTTATAATGTCAGATAATTTACCAATGCCTGTAGGTTCAATTATTATTCTATTAGGTTTAAATCCATCTATGAGCTCCTTCATTGCTGTCTGAAACTCACCTTGCAAAGAACAGCAAATACATCCTGATGTAATAGATTTTATCTCTATTTCAGATTGTCCAATTCTTTTTGAATCTATATTAATATCCCCATATTCATTTTCAATAATAGCAATGCCTTCCCCTAAGGCATCTTCTTCCAGTAGTTTGTTTATCATAGTAGTTTTCCCCGCACCAAGAAAGCCAGAGATTATATCAATTTTTGTAGTCAATATATATCACCTTTCTATTTTATATTCTCAGTAAATCTATCAAATTTATATCCTCTGTGGACTTTAACATTTCCTTATAAACTTCTGTCCGTATTGTCACACCAACCAAGCTGGTCGTGTAGACTATAGCAAAACCCTTTCTCCTCATTACTATAAAGATTTTCGCAAATTTCTATACCTCATTTTTTTGCTGAACTCATCCATTATTTTAAATTGAGTTGAATAAAATCATTTACTATAATAGTTTATCAAGTAAATTATTTTATCTGGGTCGACTGGATAACCAACTTCTCGTACTATATCCATCATCGCTTCTATGTTCTCAATTGGAGTATCTATTGGTAAGCTACATCCTGACATACATATCCTTTAGGAGAGTCATATCCCTCTAAAATTCCTTTTAGAGTACTGACTTTAACATCATTTGGTGTTCCAGAATACATTATTCCACCGGGGTCTACATTACCCATTATTTTTGTCTTATGCCCAATTGTTTTTTTACAATCTTCTAAGTTTGCAATATTGTCTATACTCATTCCACCAATACCTATATCCGCTACATCCTTCCATATCTTATTTGTTTGTCCACAGATATGAACTACAGGGTTATGACCATTTTGTTTTATATATTCAATTAATTCCTTTAAGTAAGGCAATGATAATTCTCTAAATTGCTTAGGGCTAATAACTGTACAGGACGACATTGGTTCTGAGATCGTTGGAGCTAGACCAATATCCATCGATGCCTTTACATAAGCTTTGCAAGTTTCAAGTGAAACTTTACATAGTTTGTGTATAGCTTCTGGATTTTTATGAACAAATTTTAATGTCTCGTTTACACCAAATAGAAAAAATGCATTAGTAAAAGGGCCAACTACTCCTGCAGAACAATTAATTTCATCCTTAGCTAGTTCCTTTAAATATTTCATTGCCTCTAAGTGAATTGGTAATCGTCCATCTTTATATGGATTTGCAGGCGTTAATGTATCTATATCTTGTATTTTAAAAACTGCAGGACTTTCCAAATCAACAGTATCATCGAGTGGTTTTTTTACACTTGCTCCCATTGCTTCTGCCCAAGTAAATAAATCTGTAAAAATTCTTAAACTGTCACTACCAAATTTTTTATATGTAGCAAATTGTGCTTCGGAAATTATCTTTGGATTGTGATTGAAATCAGAAACCTTACACCCATAAATTCTAGCAGTACCATTCGCAATGTTAGGATTGCAAGGTAATCTATCTACTTCTAAGCCTTTGCTAATCGCATTTACTCGTTCAGCAGGGGTCATTTGATCAGTTTTCAACATGTCTGTAGCCTCCCATAATCTTATTTTTTCTTAGAATTAATAATTAATCATTTATTGTCCAATGAAGTACTTTACGGTTCATTAAATCAAAAACATTCATTATATTAACTAAAACTATAGCTATAAATATAAATCCAACAATTACTAGATCAAATCTAGCAAAATCAGAGTAATACTGTACAAAATAGCCCATTCCAGAAGTAGCACCAAACATCTCAGCAACTCTTAGCATAACAAAAGAAAATTTAAGTGCTATAGCACAGCCTGGCAATATTTTACTAAGTCCTGGGAACAAGAATGGATCCACTCTAATGGAATGAACATTTAATATCTTCTTTCCACTTCACACTATACCTACTTCCACTAATACTCCTATCACTTGATATACAGCTTCCACCAAAAAAACGTCCATTTTCGTCCTCTTCAATCAAATCTACTGCCAATAATGAAGTAGATGTTTTTGGGCAAATGTGAATCTTCATATCACTCTTAAAATTTATTCTTTCTAAAACTCTTAAAAAGGATGGCCCAGCAACCTTCTTGTAAAGCTTAGCACCTAGTATATCTAAAGTACCTGTAGGGTCTGCATAAGATAATAAATCTACATCTAAATCTATTATCTTATTTATATATTCTACCAAGAAGTCTTCTATTAATTGAAATAGATTTTTTGTATCATTTGTTGACTTTGCCATCCCCTTATAAACTTCTTCTATAGGTAAAATAGATGTAGCTAGAGTGACTGGACCTACTACATTCACAGTCACTGGAATACTCTTGTTTTTTAAGTATTCTATTGCTTCAAAGACTACATTAATCGTATCATTTTGTAAATCACCAACAGACATTTTATCTATGTCGACTAATTTTTCTATGGGAAACTCTACAATCCTATTGCCATTAATATAATCCAATTCAACCTTTGACCCGAAAGCTTGACCCTCCATAGTATGACAAAATGGAATATTAGCCGATTTAGATTTAGATTCAAAATATATCTTCTCTGCCAGCACACCCATTTTCACACCATTTCTATTAGCTATATTATAGTCTATATTGTACTTTTCTATAGCCATAGGAAGTTCGGTAGACATATGCTGTAAACTACATTTATAAATATTATATTTTTTCATAAACTTTCCCTACCTGAATTCTCTAAACTTTAAATCTAGAAGATTTTACGAATAATTTCTCATAACCTTTGGATACACTTAATTCCATATAATCAATTTGTCTAGACAAAGAGTCCATTTCTTTTCTAGAATCTAAGGACATTAAATATAAGTAAGCTCCCGTTTTAGAAGAGTTCCCAATATATCGTATTTTTTTCTCTACATCTTTAGGTAATATACCTGTACCAACAAGACTTTCTACGGGTAAATGTGCACCAAATTGACCTGCAACTATTACTTCATCTAAATCTGATAGTTCAAGTCCTACATACTTGACTAATGCTACAAATCCTGATAATATTGCACTCTTAGCTAATTGTACTTGCCTTATATCCCCTTGAGTAATTCTAATATCTTTATTAATTTTTATAGACCTTTTTTTATTCTCTACAATTAAATACTTCTGTCTGAAATCATCTGATTCCAACGAGTCAGGCTTAACTATATTTCCTCTTTCATTTACTAAACCACAGGCTAGCATTTCCCTTACTGCTGCCAAAATACCACTGCCACAAAGACCTATCGGCTTTGTGTTTCCAATAACTTCAAGAGTGATTTCATTTTCACTAATTTTCATTTCTTCAATAGCACCATCTGAAGCTCTCATACCTGAGCTAATATTCATGCCTTCTAATGCAGGTCCAGCTGCACATGAACAGGCAGCTAGCTTCCCCCTATCAGAAAGTACAATCTCTCCATTTGTCCCAATATCTATGAACAATACCCTTTTATCAGTCTTGTGCAAACCTGCTACAAAAGCACCCGCTACGATATCTGCACCTATATATGAGGATACGGATGGCAGTGTATTAATTCTCGCAAATGATGAAATAGAATCTAAACCTATTTCTCGAGCCCTTATATTCTTGGCATTAGAAAATATTTGGGCATAAGGGGATTTTCCTAAGGATATGGATTCTATTCCTAATAACATATGTATCATAGTACTATTTGCAGCTATAGCCATTTCATATATTCTGTCTTTACTTAGATTTTGTCTTTCACAAATTCTATTCAACATTTTATTTAATGAGTCTACTATTGATTTCTGTAATTCTAGAGTTCCTTGTTCTCCGTTTTCTACTACATAAGTAATCCTAGTCAATACATCTTGACCGAAGTTTTTCTGTGAATTTATTTCTGCTTCACTGTCAATTTCCTCACCAGTATTTAGATTTATTACTGAAACTACTACAGTAGTCGTTCCTATATCTACTGCTACACCATATATTTCATCAGTAGTATTGCCATATTCTAAATCTATGAGCTTGTCCTCATCATAAACTGTTGTGAATTGACCTGATCGCATTTTTATGCTTTTGAGCACATTAAAATCCAATTCTTCTAAATCCAATGTTTTTGTAAATATATCTTCATAGGTAGTTGAGACTCCAAGTGTCGGTTTATCTATACTAATAGTTTTTTTCCATATAGATGGGTTTATATTAAACTCTGGTATGAAACCACCTGTAAGAACCTTATGATTTTTTTCCTGATTAATTATGTCGATTTGGATATCTGATGTAGGACTTATATGGCATGCAAGTCTAATTCCGTTATTTATTTCTTTCTCAGAAAGAAATCTTTTCTCATCTTCTGTAATTAAGGGCAAATAGCCTGAAATATGTTTTATCTTACACCTACCACAGCTTCCTCTTCCTCCACATGGTCCTTCTACAAATTCACCATTATCTATTAATATTTTTAGGAGCTTATCTCCAGTTTCAGTAGTTATTGTTTTGTTCTTTCTAGGTATATTGATATTAATCATGAGTTTCTTCCTTTACAGTGGCCAACATTGCTTGGATATTTTCAAGGGATGATTGAGTACCTAAGCCACAGGCAGGTGATATTATATTTACACCACTATTTAGGACACCTTTAGTCATTGTTCTTATTTTTTCTTTATTGGAAAATTCCAATGCATACGTGCTTAAATTGCCCATTATGATTCTATCTGGTATTTGTTCCTTTACTTCTTTAATATTTACTAGGGCGTCAAAGCTAAGAGCATCTGCCTCAATCTTATTTAGTTCGTGGTAAACTCTATGCATCTGTCCACATATATGAACTATTATAGGTATTTCTTTATTTACTTCACGTAACCCGTATATCAATTTATTTATATACTTTACTGCATATTCATCAAAATATTTTGGTCCTAATATTTCCCCTGTACCGCTTGGATCAGATATAGTGATAACATCAGCTCCTGCTTCTATTTGTGCTTTTCCAAAAGCTAAAATCTGATTTGTGACATAGTCCATAAGTTTATGAGCATCTTCATTTTTTCTTCTAAGCTCCTTATAAAATACAACAGGCTCCATAAGAGAAGAAGCTACGCTAATTGGACCTGAAAGATTACTTATTATAGGCACTCCTTCATTACTAAACTTTAATCTTACTATTACATCTGTGCTCACCTTAGCTCTACCTGCTTTTACATCAAGTTTTTTTAATTTATTATAATCAGATACAGTCTCCAATATATAGCTTACAATACGAGGCTCAAACTTAGTATTTCCTAAGTTTACTTCTGCACCCATGCCCTCAGCTTCTATAGTCATGCAAAATGGTACCCCATAGTTTTCAAACATACCATATTCATGTACCGCTGCTGCTAATTTACTCATTTTATTTGCATCAGTGTGAGCATCAGGCCACATAACATTAGTCTTGTGCATCAATTCAGTAACAATCATATTCATCATTCCACCAGGACATATACAAGGTACCCTATCTAATTGGATGCCCTTTAATGCCCCTAACAATCTTTCTCTAGTATTCAATGTTAATACCTCCTCTAAACTGACAGTTCTACTAGGGTCTTTGCTAGCTTTACTGCACCTATAGCATTCGCTGAATACCCGTCGGCACCTATTTTATCACAATATATTTGAGATATAGGCCCTCCTCCCATCATTACATTTACCTTCGTGCTAAGATTCTCTTCCTTTAACATATCTACTACATCTTTCATGCCAGGCATAGTAGTTGTCATCAGTGTAGAAAGACAAATAATATCTGCATCTACTTCCTTAGCTTTATCTATGAAATTTCTAAGAGGTACATCTCGTCCTAAATCATACATTTCAAAACCAGCTGTTTCTAGCATTATTCTAACAAGGTTTTTTCCTATATCATGAGTATCTCCTTCTACAACACCTATAACACATTTATTAACCTTTTCACTGTTAGCTGATTTTTTAGGTAAATGGGGTCTCAAAATTTCCAATCCATTGTACATAGCATCTGAGCAGATTAATAAGTCAGTTACGAAGTATTCTTCCTCTTCATACATTTTCCCAGCTCTATTCATACCATCTACTAGTCCTTCTAAAATACCTTGAAGAGGATCATAGCCTGCCTCTATATATTCCTCTGCAATTTCTCCTATTTCTTCATCTTCCATTTCATATACATAATCTGATAATAATTTTAACAATTCTTCTTTTATTCTTGCCATTTTAATACCTCCTATTTAATTTCTAGTAAGTTTTTATCTAATGGATACTTGCCATATTTTCTAGCAGCTTCCATTAAATATTCTATGTTTTCTAGTGGAACATTCTGTGTCATATCACAACCTGATGCCAGGATATACCCCTTTGGGCTATCATAGGTCTTTTTAATTGCTATCTTTACTGCTCGATGTATTTTTTCTCTATTTCCATGAAGCAATACTCCTACGGGGTCAATATTCCCAAGTATAGGCACCCTATGTCCTACAGTATTCTTCACTTCTTCCAAATCCACAATATTGTCTACACTCAGCATATTGCATCCAGTATCTACCATATCTACTGTTATTTTTGTACTATTTCCACAAATATGGTAAGTATTTATACCTCCTGCCTCTTGAATAGCTTCATTTAATTCTGTAGCATAAGGCTTCACAAATTCCTGATATTGCTTTTGTCGAAGTAGAGTTCCAGATGCAATTGGATCACATTGGATGATTATAGCACCTGTTTTAATAAATTCTGTGTATATTTCTTTCAATTTGTCCGTACATAATTTTAAGAGTTTATGTACCCCTTCAGGGTTTTTCTTAGTGGCCCTCAAGATTAATTCTACTGGATATATACTAGCAGCTGCAGTAAATGGACCAGATATTAGGACACCAGTTGGAACTTCATTACCAATTCTATCTATACAAATATTAACAGCTTCTAAGTTGGATTTAAGCCATGGATCATTTTCTTTACTTGCCTTAGAAAAATCTAATGAATTTATATCAGACAAATCTTTAAGTATGTGATTACTAATGGCTGGTACACTATCCTCCGGATCCGTCATTTCAGTGCCAAGTGCAGTACCCAATCCATGTAACCCATATTCTATAATCATCATATCATTGCCAAATCTTTCATAACATGCAATTTGTGCTTCTGCTTGATAGAGTGCAGAATTCCTCTTTTTTTATGAGTGATTCCATATACTCTATGGGCTACAGATACTAGTATAGGCATGGCTAATATCCTATCCATTTCTTCCCCAGTCATAAAAGCCTGTAACCTTTCATTTGGCGTCATTTGATCCTCCTTATGCATGTGTTTAACCTCCTAATTTAACTTTAGAATTTTGAGTTTCTTATTTTTTAATGGAATATCTCTATTGTGAATACAGATATTCCCAGTTGCTGATATCTTATCTTTTAACTTTATATATGCTTCTTCATAAGTCATAACTTCATCAATCTGAATTTCATCCCAGTAGGCAAACTCCAAAGATATTAATTGGAGTGTAGTTTTAGGACATATATGTAATACAGCTCTATTGCCAATCATTTTAATGGCATCAATCACAAAAGGATAAGAAAAATTTCTACCCTGCATTTCAAAATAATTTGGACCAAGAATATTTAATGCTCCAACAGGGTCTTCAAAAGCTAAAACATCTGCTCCTGATTCTATTGCTTTTTCCATATACAGAAGAATTTGCACCCTTAATTTTTCAATAACGGTTGTAATGACATCAGGATCCTTCCTCCAAGTTTTAAAAATCTTACTTGGATCTATTAGGTTATTTAAAATTGTGATCGGTCCAGTTATATTTACAACTACATTTTCTCCAGCTGATTTTAGATTCTTTATTGCTTTAATTACTTCTTTTAATCTACCTTTTTTGAAGTCTAAATCAGGAAGACTTAATAGGTCTTGAATATTTTCATATACATATCCTTTACATCTTGGTCCGATTTTTGCTGTGCCAAGATTTATATCTCCACCATAATTTTCTGCTTCCACTGTATGACAAAAAGGTAATAAACACATTGTCATTTCTTTATATTCCTTACTAGCTTTAGATATTTTAAACAATCCATGGGACGTAGTGTATCCCTCAGGGAAATCCAGATTTACCATCTTTACTACTTCATTTTCTAAGCCACCTAAATCAGCTCCTGGTTTGCATTTATAATCTACAAATTGATACATTTTAGCCCTCCTAACGTTGTTAAAGTTTAGATAAATAATTATAACAAGTTATTACTTAATATAAAAATATTTTAAAATGCCAGATATATTGCATCTTTAGCATTTCATTTGCAAACGTATAAATAGGTACTCTCGACACATATAATTTCTTCATAAACAAGTGTAACATAACAATTATCATAACTCCAATTGATATTATTAATACTTATTTCTTAATTATAGCCTTAATAAATATCTCTTTAATAATAGTAGAATCTTTTGTATAAATATTTCTTATAATCGTTTATAAGCTATAGAAAATTCTATTAGACTATAAAAAGAAATAAATACATAATTGATTTTATTGAGCCTTAAAGTGAGGAAGTATTGATTTTATCTATTTAAATTGTAAAATAGCTTTTAATAACTTATATTGTACTTTAGTAGAATATAATGTGTTAAAATTAATAAAAAGGGGTAGATTTAAATGAAAATGAGGAAAGTATTATTTATAGCTTTGATATTAATGATTTCAATAGTAGGAGCTGCTTGTAGTAATAATGATGAATCGGACTTAAAAGAATCTGCATTTAAAGGCGAATATATTGTAGATGCCAACTATGCGAAAGAACAATTAGAAAATGATAATGCTATATTACTAGATGCAAGAGGAGAAAAATTGGCGAAAAAAGGTACTATAAAAGGTGCAGTTTCAACTTCATGGCAAAATTTATCAAATGTTGAAATAGAAAAAGGAGATTATGATTGGGGATTAATTCTAGAGCCAGAAGTATTATCTCAAAGGCTGGGTGATTTAGGTCTATCCAAGGATAAGGAAATAATTTTATTTGCTGAAGGACCTGAAGGATGGGGAGAAGATGCTAGGATTCTATGGACCTTAAAAAGTGCTGGATATGAAAATATAAAAATGGTAGATGGAGGATTAAAAGCTCTTATAGCTTCGGGATTGGAAGAATCAAAAGAAATTAAAAAGTTAAATCCTGTAGAAGTAGAGATAGATTCTATGGATTATGAACGTGTTATAAATACAAAAGAACTAGAAGAATCATTTGATGAGTATGTAATTCTTGATGTTCGTGAGGATAGAGAATATGAAGGTGGAACTTATTATGGAGAGGAAAAAGGTGGACACATACCGGGAGCTATTCAAATGAAATTTTTAGATTTATTTGATGAAGATGGTTACTTAAAATCAAATGAAGAAATTGATTCTATGTTTGAAGAAGCTAATATAAGTAAAGATGATAAGATTGTTGCTTATTGTACATCTGGAATCAGATCTGCTTATACCCAGCTTGTAATGGAAATATTAGATTATGAGGTAGCTAAAAATTATGATGGATCATATAACACATGGTGCTTTCATAATGAAGTAGAATAATAGGTGGGAGGTGGGAGAATGTAGATGAAGATGATTAAAAAAACAACAATAATAAAAGCTATAGTTTTATTGGTAACAGTATTGTTATTTATTTTTGTTGAACCATTAAACCAAGGACTAAGAAATATGATTGATTCATTTAGGGATGTTGAATCTGTAAGGCAATATATTAGATCATTCGGTGGATGGGCAATTGCAATCTCTATTTCTATGATGATAGTTCAATCTATAGTAGCACCTATCCCAGCATTTTTTATTACCTTTGCAAATGCTGGGATTTGGGGATGGTGGCAAGGTGCTATGATTTCATGGAGTGGTGCTATGATTGGTGCAGCCATATGTTTTGGTATTTCTAGAGTTTATGGCAGAGGTGTAGCTGAAAAGTTTGCAAGCAAATTATCTCTTGAAGAAATAGAGATTTTCTTTGAAAAATATGGTAAGAATACAATTTTTGTAGCTACTGGATTAGGTCAAATACCTGCTACTCTAGTTTATTCCTATGCTGCAGCAAAATTCTCTAATCCATCAACATTTGTAACTGGCTTATTACTCTTATTTGGACTAAGTGCACTCGTATATACCGTTAGAATGATTTGGATGGATAAAAATAAAAAAGCTAAAAAATCAAAACAATAGAAGGGTAAAGAATGAAAATAACTGAAAGTAATATAGAAAAGATAATCAAATCAGAAGAAGAATGTATAGGATGTAAGCAGTGTATGAAGGGCTGTCCTATGCTAGATAAATATTGTAATTCCCCTAAAACTTTATTAAAGGATCTAAAAGATACCAAAGAATTTCAATATTCCCTGCCTTTTTCCTGTATGCAATGTGGATATTGTAATGAGCTTTGCCCAAAATCAGTAGATTTAAAAGGAATATTTTTGGAGCTAAGAAGAGATACTGTAAAAAACTATGATGGTAGCTTACCAAAAGATTTAAATACTAGCGGCATTGATTTACATCAAAATCTTAGTTTTTCTAATATATTTACTTCTGATATCCAAAACTTACAGTCTGACACTGTCTTCTTTCCAGGTTGTGCACTTCTTTCATATAGCCCTAAAATAGTGGAAAATACATATTATTATCTTAGGGAGAATATAGAAGGGATAGGAATATATACAAAGTGTTGTGGAAAGCCAACTAAATACACTGGAAAGGAAGATAAATTCAATGAATATTATTCAATCCTTGAAAAAGAATTTAGATTAAAGGGAGTAAAAAAAGTAATTACAGGATGCCAAAATTGCTTTATGACTATTAGGGAAAATAGTAGCGATTTAGAAGTAACTTCCCTATGGGAGGAGATAGCAAGTGCCGGAATTCCAGATGCTAAGAAAGTCAAGTATTTAAATTTAGATAGAAAGTTCACCATACATGATCCTTGCCCTACTAGAAATGAAAAAAATATTCATGCATCAGCAAGAAAAATAATAGATGATTTAGGTCTTGTTACAGAAGAGATGACCTATAATAAGGAGAAAACTCTTTGTTGTGGTGCAGGAGCGATGGTTTCAATGGCTCAAAAAGATATTGCTGATAGACATATAAGGAGAAGAGCTGGAGAAGCTAATACCCAAGATATCATAAGTTACTGCCAGGAATGTGTATATTCTATGAGAAAAGGTGGAAAATCTTCCTATCATATTTTAGATTTGTTATTTAATGAAGATATAGAAGATATTAAACAGAAAAGTCAAGGCCTAGTTAATAAATGGGTTAACAGATATAAGTCAAAAAAGATAGGTAAGTAGCATCATATTTCTGTACTTAATAAATAAGTTAATAAGTTAAGTGACTGGCACAGGTGTCTTATCATGTCTTTTTAATCATAGTTATTTTACACTTTGGACAGGTAACTGTTATCTTACCTTTTCCTCTGGGTACTCGAAGTTTCTGTTTACAATTTAGACATTCATAGTACCTATAATCTTTTCTGCTTTTCATTCTATTCATCTTTTTCCTTGCCTTGTTTTTTATAGGATGCCAGTATTTCAAAAACTTATTGTTTTCTTCATACCTTTTGCCTATGTCTTTAGAAAACATCCTATAGAAAATAATAATTAATAAAACCATACTTAATATGTTTAACAAAGTGCTGTGAAAGATTCCAGAAAAAATTATATAAAGTACTAGTAAGGCTGTAGATAGTTGGTCTGGTCCATACCTTCCTATCATAAACTTCTTAATCCAATTCATACCGACTTCATCTCCTTCTAGTATTGATATCCTTACTATACGATACTCTTATATCTCTCTATATTTCCATCACTTAAAAATTCGTATGCCTCATTAACCTGCTGAAACTTCTCTGTAGCATCTGGAGATTTATTTATGTCTGGATGATATCGCTTTGCCTTTTTCCTATATGCTAACTTTATTTGATATTGATCTTCACTATATCCAACTTCCAAGAGATTACAACTCTTTTCATATTTTGTCTTAAACTCATTTGTTGGATTTACATAAGCTTGCTCGCTTCCATAACCCCAATTACTTCTTTGGGAATTTTGATGGGTATTCCATTGCCTGAACCTTTCTTCCCATTTCCTTTCTTGCCTAGCCCTATTTTCTTCTTGTCTTTTCCTTCTTTTTTCATCTTGCATCCTTTTATATTTTTTCTTGTATTCATCAAAGGTTTCAAATTGATAACTTTTACCATCTATAAGGTAACTTGCACGATCAAATAGATATTCAGTTGTGACATATCTTATATATTTTAGATAGGATATAAATTTAGTCCCAAGTATTGGAGCTATGATGAAAAATGCTATTGTCAAAAGTACAGTAGGGTTTAAAAGTAATGCAACTCCAAGAGGACCTGCAAATAGTAAAAGGAACAAACAACCTCCCATTCCTATAAGTACAACAAATCCCCTTGCAATACTGGATATAATCATAACCATGGTTTCAACAAGAGCTATGATTGTATCAAGTACTATAGAGATTAATCTAGCAATTCCATATAAAGTTTTACCAGCTATCTTGTTTATTATATTCATATATGTTTTTATTCCTCTTTCTTTTCTAAAATTATAAGTTGTTATTTCATCATGAGTTTTATTATAACACAACTTATAATTCTATGTTAACATCATTTCCTTTTTGCTTGAGAAAGTAACTTATTCGCATTATCATACATAACCTTAGTCCATTCTTCTTCATTTAAACCAGCATTTTGACGAATATCTGTGATAAATAATTCAAATTCTTTTTTTCTACACTTCCTAGGATATATTAACAAAGGAAAATCTGAAACAAATAAAACCTTTTCTGCACCTACAATATCAACTACAGATCTTATACTTCTAGTTTCATAGACTAAAGGATTAAAAACAATATATATTTTTAAAGAGAATTACATGTGCAAAAGATGAACTTTATTGTACTGATAATCATATTACTAATATTCCATTAAATTCTGGCTTTAATAGTCAAAGTAATTTCATCCGCCTTTTTAAAAAGAAAGAATCTATAATCCCTTTGAAGTTTAGAAAGTATTATAGGGAGAGTGGGAATTAAGGTAAATAAAAAAGCTGTGGTTAGAATTTAATCTTCTAGCTACAGCTTTATAGTTTAATTGTGTTTAATTGTCAGGATATTTAATTTCTTTATGTTAAATTTTGGTAATCTTGCTTATTATATAATACACGCATAATAATAACTTGTTTTTTATTATTAGCTAATAAATAGTAGGCGATATAATTATTAATAATTAATTTCCTATAACCTTTCTTTCTAAGAAGTTCATCTTCTAATAAACTACAAGAAGAAGGAAATTCTTTTAATCTCATAATACTATTTTCAATTTTATCCATTAACCTTGCAACCGTTTCATTATTACTAAGGTTTTCAGAAGTAATTTTTATATTATATTTATTTGTCTCCATATTTATTTCTGAGCTTTTCAAAAACTGATTCTCCATCTAAAATCTCTTCCCAATTTTTAATTTGTTCTTCAGCTTCAATAAGTTTAGAATATAATTCTAATTTACCTAAAGTTTTTTCATAAGTATCTATACTCATAACAACCATATCTCCATAACCATTTTTAGTAATAAAGATGGGTTCATTTGTTTCATGACATAACTTTGAAATTTCAGTTGTATATATAAGATCTATTATAGATCTTAGATTAGGCATAAAATCAGCTCCTTTTACTAATTTTTTTGCGTTAAACTATTTTTTATTGTACCTCCTAAATTTTATCCCCTAAATAGTAAAAATACCTTCATGTAAATTAAATAAAAAGGTCACTTAATAAATTAAAACTAATTTACTAAGTGACCAATTCTAAAATCCTACTACAAACACAGCTTATTAAATAAATCTGTTGAATAATCTTTAATATCTGTGAAATTAAGCATTTTATATTTTTCTTTAACATCATTAAAATATTCTTCTATTATTTTCTTATCTATTGCTCTATCCGAACTTTCTGAGTTTTTTAACCCCCTTCTAGTGACTCTCCAAGGTTCTTCTGCATGAGTCATATTTTCAAGTACTTTGCCACTGTAACAACCAAAATAATGAATAATATAATCAAGAAGCTCTTTCTCATTTTTTTCAAGATTAGAGTTATTAAAACATAAATCTTCTTCAATTGGTTTACAGCCATAGCTGCTATACCTCTCATAGATATTTCTATAAACCGGTCCATGAACCCAAGCCTCACAATCTTCATCAAACATATATTCATTAGTAAAAGCTTTTTTAAAGCCCTGAGCAAAATAAAGCAATTTCTGGAGAGCAAGCGGTGTGATTTCAGATGAATGCATTAATATATATTTAATGGCTGATTCAAATTTATCAGTTTTAACACTTTCAGAATTTTTTTTAGATTCAATAGAAGCAA
Organism: Senegalia sp. (in: firmicutes); assembly: GCF_052088025.1. Lineage (NCBI taxonomy): Bacteria > Bacillati > Bacillota > Clostridia > Eubacteriales > Clostridiaceae > Senegalia > Senegalia sp. (in: firmicutes). The sequence continues at coordinate 39,365 of NZ_JBQCYD010000019.1, forward strand.
TACTTTTTCTATAAGCTAAATCAGATATGTTTTCTTTATTCTCCTCTAGTATGTCTTTATAATGTTGTTTATCTTCTAATATTCTTTTTAATATATCTGAATAGGTCTTAGATGGTATGTCTCCATCAACATACCTAGTCACTGTCCCTTCTCCCCATCCAAGTAACATTGAAATAGGCCTTTTTCCAATGTTATACTTATTAAGAATCTGCTCAATCTCATAAACTGTAATTAAATGCTCAGATCTTCTGTATTCATTATCAATTTCCTTTAAATTATAATCTCTAATATCATGTACAAATATTTCTTCGTTACACTCACAACAGTAAGCTACTTTAGCAATATATTCAATCTTTTTTCCTTTAATAATTTTATTTTTATTTTCCATTTTTATGCTGAAATCTACCATGTCACGGCATTTCTCACAAAAACCTTTCATAAAGGTCTCCTCCCTTTCTTTGTCAGCTTAATGGTTATACATTATCTAAATAAATAATTTATATCATAATTTTTTTTGTGAAAAGAAACAACAATTGAATGTAAGTCTCCACTTTTAGTTTCAATCATGTTTACTTTAATATATATCAACGTTCTCTAAGGTTCCCCAAAAGTCTAGTTCATGCTGTTTACAAAATATATAAAGAACCTCATGAGGAAAATCCCTATTATTATTTTTTACAGCATAACAAAAATCATCAAATTGTAATGCTAATAAGATTTCTTGCTCTTTTTTAGTATCAATTTTATAATCTTCAATAAAATCCATATTCTCTTTTCTATTTACCTTTTTAGCAATTGAATATCGTTTTTCAATTATACATTTTCTAAATTTATTTAAATATGATTTAATATCATCTGGTGTATAATTTAAAAGTTTTTGAGATGTTGGGTTATTTTCACTCAAATAATACACTCCTTATCTATAGTATAACCCTATTATATCTTATTAAAACATTTTTTTCAATGGTTTTCGTACCATTTGATACCTTTTTATTTAAAATTATTATTTTAAATAAAAAAATCCTCTAATTTTCCTTTTAATACTTATATAGAAAATTAAAGGATAAATTACTATTTTAATTTACTCATAGTATCTTTTTGATAACTTGAATTTACTTCACACAAGACAAATTTAGTAACGTCTCTATTCTTCTATCTTTTGAGATAAAGAACTCCTTTCTGGTTTGAATTCTTATCTTAAATTCTTGCCAGAAAAGAGCTTTTAATTTCACTTAAGCACAGATTATTTTACACTACCTTTATAATTTAATTTTTAAGCATTTCTTTTCTTAATTCTTCTATTTCTTTCTCTGTTAAGCCTGTCATCTCCATTATTATTTCTGTGCTGTAACCTTTTATTATATCTATTTTTGCTGACTTTCTTTTTTCTTGTTCTATTCCTCTTTCTTCGCCTTCTTTTCTTAATCTTTCAGCTACTGACATAACTAGCTCACCACCTTCTATTGATATTTTTTCTGCTATTTTCTCCATTTCTTTTTCACTTATATCATCTCTTATACTTAGCATATATTTTATGCATTCTGACACATAATATGTTACTATATCTTTTTCTTCAGTTCTATTTATTAGTTCAATTGCTTCTATTAGTATTTCTATTGCCTCTTCTTTTTGGATTGTCAACCTTTTTCAGCACATTTTATTCTGTATTATCTTAAAAAACTTATTGGACTCAGATGCTTTTGGGTCATAATCAATGCTTGTTGCATAAATATCAAGTATTTGCCTGTAAAAAACTTTCTCACTTGAACGAATATCTCTTATACGCTCAAGAAGCTCTTTAAAATAGTTGCCACCACCTGCATTTTTAAGTAAATCATCATTCATTGCAAAGCCTTTTTTAAGATACTCTTTCAAAACACTATTTGCCCAAATCCTAAATTGTGTACCTCTCAATGATTTCACTCGATATCCTACCGAAATAATTACATCAAGGTTATAATAGTCCACTTGATAGTCTTTCCCATCTGAAGCAGTGTAGGCAAATTTTGCCCATACTGAATCTTTCTCAAGTTCACCTTCTTTAAAAATATTCCTTATATGCTTACCAATTACACTTCTATCTCGTTGGAACAACTCTGCCATTTGGTCTATTGAAAGCCAAACGGTATCATTGTCAAATGTAGTTTCGATTTTTGTCAGACCATCTTCTGTCTGATACATGATTATTTCTGAGTTCATTAGTTCACCTCTTTTAGTTTCTCTATTACTTAATTATATAATCACTAATTTATTTTTAGTAGTAGTTGTTTTTATTTTGAATCTAGTAAATGATTCCTATTTATAATGAATAAGTTAATAAGTTAAGTGCCTGGCACCGTAGCTTTAGCTTTTTTAGCTTTAGCTTTTTGCAAATCCACCTTTTCCATTTTTCTTTATTTCATACATCGATGAATCTGCATTTTTTAATAGTGTTTCGCTATCTCTACCATTGTCAGGATATATGGCCACACCAATAGATGAATTAACCCTGCCCTCATAAGAATCTATATACATAACTTCTTGTAAAGCAGTATGAATTTTTCTAACAATATTATCTATAACTGTGTCGTCTTTAATATTACGAAGTACAATCGTGAATTCATCTCCACCCATTCGTGCAACAGTATCTGACTTGCGAATACAGTTTAACAATCGCCTTCCAACTATAATTAAAACTTCATCTCCAACCTTATGACCATAATTATCATTGATATCTTTAAAGCCATCTAAATCAAGAAAAAGTAGTGCGAATTTCGTTTTATCTCTTTCATTTTCTAATATCATCCTATCTAATACTTCAAAAAACAATCTTCTATTAGGTAATCCCGTTAACTTATCATGATTGGCATGCTTCTCTAATTCTAACTCTAATTTTTTTCGTTCAGTAATATCTGTTGCTGAACCTACAATATGAGATACGTAATCGCCTTCAACAATAGGTGTTAATGTTGTTGACCAAATACAGTTTCCACCCGGCAAGCTTAATCTTTCTTCATAAGTGATGCTTTTTTTGCCTATAACACATTTTCTATAGTTTCCTGTAACAAAATCTCCCATTTCCTTGCCAAGCAATTCTTGTGGAGATTTGTTAATTATTTTTTCAAGAGTAATTCCTGTTTTATTCTGATGAGCAATATTATTTCGAACATAACGAAATTTACTTGTTTCTAAAACTTTTATTAGAAACATAGCATCTTGGGTGCCATTAAACACTTTTTCATATTCTTTAGTTAACCTTAAAATTTCCTTTTCTGTTTCCTTTAAATCCGTTATATCAGTATGTGCTCCCAACATACGTATTGCTTTTCCATTCTCATCTCTTATAGATAAGCCCCTACATCTTATCCACACAGTAGAACCATCCTTATGTCTATATCTTACAATTTGATCATATGGATAACTAGGATCTATACAATGTTTTTCAAAATTTTCCATAGCTACTTTTAAATTTCTTTGAAAAATAATGTCTTGCCATTCACTTACAAGGTGTTTTTTTTATCCGGATTATAGCCTAATATTTCCCAAAACTTAGAACTCATCCATTCATTCTCAGGATTTTCTAAATCCCAATACCAAATTCCATCCAGAGAACCTGATTGTATAAATTCAAAAATACTGGTATCATTATTGACCAAATTATATAACTCTGTTTTTAAGTAGCTTTCTTTCATAGTAACTCATTCCTCTTTTCATAAAATAAATCTAGCAAAAGTTAGAAATATTCCTCATCTGCTAAATTTTATATTATTAGTCTTAAACCATTAAAAGGTTCAATTTCACTAGATAATCTATTATATTATAACATTCTTCATTTTATGTCTTTTTAATCATAGTCATTTTACATTTTGGACAAGTAACTGTTATTCACTATTTTATTTATTATATTCATATATATTTTTATTCCTCTTTCTTTTTTAAGATTATAAATTGTTATTTGATCATAAATGTCATTATAACATAACTTTAGATTCTATGTTAGCACAAAAAAGGACCCACTAGAGTGCCTTTTTTATGATAACATTAACATATATCTATCTATTTCTTCTTCTATATACTTAGCTACCATTAAGATCATTTTACTTGCATTACACTTTTCTGAGTACTCATGGAAACAGTCATAATATTTTTTTCTATCGGTAAACTTAACACTAATAGGTGGGTATCCATATTTCATTATTTCTAAATTTAATATTAGCCTTCCAGTTCTTCCATTGCCATCTATAAAAGTATGTATTCCTTCAAAATCCAGATGAAATCTAGCCACTTTTTCTATTATATGAGCTTTATTATCTAGGCTATTATATCTTTTTACTAATTCTTCGATTTTAGATTCTACTAAATAAGGTTGTGGAGGATCTACTTTTGCACCTACTATTCTAACAGGTAACCTTCTATAAACTCCCCTATCTTGTGGTCTATCTATGAGTACCAAGGAATGAATATCTTTTATGATTTTTTCAGATAGAACTACTCTTTCAGAAACTAATTCCTGAATATATTCAAAAGCATCTTTATGACCAACTGCTTCTAAATGTTCCTTTAAAGGTTTTTTATCAATTGTTAAGCCTTCTAAAACCATTGCAGTTTCCCTAAGTGTTAATGTACTTCCCTCTATTGCATTTGAATTATAGGTAAATTCAATTAAAAACTCATCTCTTAATCTTTCTAGTTCTCCTTTAGTAAGCGGTCTTCTTTTTTCTAACTCTGCCTTTTTTGAATCTATACGTTTAAATAAATCCTCATACTCAGCAGGTATATTCTTTCCTTTAAAAGTTCTCTCATCTACAGGCTTTAATGCACCTATTGGAATCTTATATGCACGCCCTTCTTTTATTATTCCAGGAATTTTACCTTCAGAGCATAAAACCCTTACCCTTCTATCACTTATATTCCAAAGTTTAGCCGCTTGCTTAACACTCATATATTTCAAATTTATCACCTTCTTTGAAATATATAATATCATATTAAAGGAACAATATAAATATATTTTTAAAAATATATTTATATCATTCCGTAAATACTTGTAAGGTAAGCATAAAAATTGAAAACTTGAACAAAATATATTAAATTTACAGGGTTAAAAAATTGTGATTTTTCATTATTACATATCCATATAACTCAAATTCCATAATTTCTCTATATTCTTTGATTAATCTAAAAAATATTCCTTATCTTCCATTTCTCTGAAAATAAATTCTTTATTATTTCCTTTTTGTATAAGATGATAAACTCCTCCAGGATATTCAAATCTAGGCTTTCTACTCAATTAAAAACACCCCTGATTTTATATTAAAAGAATGCATGAATTTTTTCAATATTTATAATTCACAAACTTCAAATCCATAAATATAAAACCTGTAGTTAGAATTTAATCTTCTAGCTACAGGTTTATAGTATAATCGTGTTTAATTATCAGGATGAATAAGTTAATAAGTTAAGTGACTGGCACCGTAGCTTTGTCGTAGCTTTATTATTGCAAATATTATTAAGAGATAATACATTCTAATTATCCCAAACACCTTATATTTTTTTACAAGAAACTTTCCATAATCTATACCTATTATAGTTTTAGATTCTGCTAAAGAGGTAAGACCTATAACCGTCATATTAATAGCTATAATAGCAACTATTAAGCTATTATCATATATTACTGAATTATTCTTCAAAAAATTATATATATTACTTAAAAAATCTACTTCCATAAACAAACTACTCCTTTATAAAAATATAAAATATAACAACATTATCCATATTATATCATATTTTATTATTAAATTGTGAAATATTGTGTCAATTCAAATCATTCACAGTCTTAACTGGGTTAAATGTAGAAATAGGAACTTCCACCAATAAGGTATTCTAAAGTAAAGTACAAGATGTTCTAATGCTTTTAATTTTCTTCCCTTGTATGTCTTTTCACTTATAAAATATCTATCTTCATTTATATAATCCATTAAATTAAACTTATCACTTTTATAATCTTTAACAAAGCATACCAGATCTACGCTTAAAACATAGAAAACCTGCAGTTAGAATTTAATCTTCTAGCTACAGGTTTTTAGTAAGTTAGGTGACAAGCACCCTTAATTATCCATTTGTAATTTTATTATTTCTATTTCTTTTATATCTAATTTTGTATATTGTATTATTTTTTCTAAGGGCTCACTATTTTCAATCATATCTTTAGCAAGCTTTATCCTTTCTTTTTTAGCTCCTCTTTCTTCCCCAATCTCTATTCCTCTTTCTTCGCCTTCTTTTCTTAATCTTTCAGCTACTGACATAACTAGCTCACCACCTTCTATTGATATTTTTTCTGCTATTTTCTCCATTTCTTTTTCACTTATATCATCTCTTATACTTAGCATATATTTTATGCATTCTGACACATAATATGTTACTATATCTTTTTCTTCAGTTCTATTTATTAGTTCGATTGCTTCTATTAGTATTTCTATTGCCTCTTCTTTTGATGCGTGTCTTGATTTACTTAATGCTTTAATAGCTATCATGTTTTCCGCTTGTAATCTTATATCTTTTTTCTGCCATTGGGATAAGTCAAATAGTAAATATTCAAAATTCGGTATATGTTTTTTCAAACTATCTGGAAGATCATCATAGTCATGTATCATTTCTCCTAATGTTCTTTTTATACTCCACTTTCCTTTATCGTGATAAACTACTAATGGTAGTATTATAGGTATTTCTATTTCTCCAGTATCGGGTAGTCCAGCTTCTTTTCTCTTTTCCTTGTCTTCTTTTATTTTACCTTCCCAAATTTCTACCATATATTTTAGTACTTGAAATATTACCATTCTATCTTTATAGGACTTATGCTCAAATAAGAAATAAACATACCCTTGCTTATTGTTTATATTTACCCTAAAAAGCAAATCCGTAAACTGCTCTTTTAGTTCTTTATCTAAATAACTTCCCTTTTGTGGTTGTAATGTATCCATATCCATAATATCTAATAAATCTTTAGGTAGATAATTATTTAAAAAATCAGTAGTAAAGCTTACTTCACCAAAAGTTGCCCTGAAATACTTATCATGTGGCTGATTTAATGCATCCAAAACATCACCTCGTTTAGTTTCTCCGTTAATTATATTATATCATTACTAATTTATTTTTAGTAGTATTTATTTTGAATTTAGTAAAAGTTCTTTACTTATAATGGGAATTCATTTTCAGGTTTATAAAATTAATCACAAAATTTAAGTTTTGTTACAAAACATAAAAAGCTGTAGTTAGAAGAGTTTTGTCTTCTGAACTACAGTTTTATAGGATCTTTATATTTTATTATCAGAATGAATAAGTTGGATTGTCAACCTTTTTCAGCACACTTTTTTCTCGGACATTAATATTCCA
>NZ_JBQCYD010000020.1:0-46117 GCF_052088025.1 Senegalia sp. (in: firmicutes)
AGTATTTTAATTTATATTTAATAATAAACTTCCATTAAATATAATGCATGACTATGTGCTGTAGCTCCTGCTATTTTTCTGTTTTTAGCTTTTAAAACTTCATTTATATCTTCTTTTATCTTGCCTCTAGAGATATCTATTAAAGTTCCTACTATTATTCTTATCATATTGTATAAGAAGCCATTACCTTTAAATATGAGTTCTATCATTTCTCCATTTTCTATTATATCAATACTATATATTGTTCTAATTTTATTGTCTGTGCCTTCTTTTATAGAAGTAAAGGAAGTAAAATCATGAGTTCCTATTAGTATTTGAGTATTTTTTCTAAATTTATCCATATCTAATTTATAAGGTACATGATAAGTATGATTTCTATATATAGAATTTCTTATATCTGAATTATATATTATATATTTATATGTCTTTCCCTTTGCCTTATATCTTGCATGAAAATCCATATCCACTTCTTCTACTTTTCTTATAACAATATCTTTTGGTAATACACTATTTATACCTTTTAGCATTTTATATTCTACTATGTTTGAATCTGTTTTAAAATTAGCAATTTGTGCAAATGCATGTACACCTTTATCTGTCCTGCCTGATGCTTCTAATTTGACTTTTTCTCTTGTTATTTTAAATATTGCATCTTCTATTACTTCTTGAATTGATATTTGACTAGGTTGCTTTTGCCAACCTTTATAATTTAATCCATCGTATTCTATGGTAAGTTTAATATTTCTCATAATTACATCCTTTTAAATTACATATCTAAATATTAATATTATAAGTAAGAGTAAAATTGATATAGACATGGCTAAAAAGTCTCTTAGTTCTAAGTTTAATACTTTCATTCTAGTCCTATTATCTCCACCCCTATAACACCTTGCCTCCATTGCCATAGCAAGCTCATCTGCACGCCTAAATGCCGATATAAAAAGTGGTACAAGAAGTGGTACTAAACTCTTTGCTCTATTCATTATATTTCCACTTTCAAAATCAGCTCCTCTTGCCATTTGAGCTTTCATTATCTTATCAGTTTCCTCTAAAAGTGTTGGAATAAACCTAAGTGCTATAGTCATCATCATAGCCAGTTCATGTGCTGGTAATCCTATTTTTCTAAATGGATTTAATAACTTTTCTATTCCATCAGTTAATGAAATTGGAGAAGTTGTAAGTGTCAAAAGTGAAGTACCCATTATAAGAAAAACAAGTCTAAGTGCCATAAATGTAGCTTGCCTTAGTCCTTCTATTGTAATTTTAAGTGGTCCTAATTTATATAATACTTCGCCCGGTGTTAATAATGCATTTATAAAAAATGTAATTAATATTATAATTAATAATGGTTTAAGCCCCTTTAATATGAACTTTATAGGTACCTTTGATAATAAAATTGATAACAAAACAAAGGCTGTAACAAATAAATAAGGTATAAAACTATTTATAAAAAATAATGATATTATAAATAATAATGTGATCATGATTTTAATTCTGGGATCTAAATTATGAATAACAGTCTTTCCTGGAAAGTACTGTCCTATTGTTATATTTTTAAGCATCATTTTTACTCCTTAAATATTTTAATAATTCTTCTTCTGCTTCTTCTACTGTAAGTACATCATCTTTTATATCTTTTCCTCTTTTTTTAAGTTCTCTCATTAAATATGTTATTTGCGGTATCCCAAGTCCTATATTTTCTAATTCTTCTACTCTCTTAAATATAGCTCGTGGTCCATCTACCATACTTATTCTACCCTTATGCATAACTATTAACTTGTTTACAAGCTTTGCAATATCTTCCATACTGTGAGATACAAGTATTATTGTAATTTTATATTTTTCATAAAGTGATTTTATTTGTCCAAGTATCTCATCTCTTCCCCTTGGATCAAGTCCTGCTGTAGGTTCATCTAATATCAATATATCTGGTTTCATAGCAAGCACTCCAGCTATTGCAACTCTTCTCCTTTGGCCTCCACTTAATTCAAAAGGAGATCTATCTTTTACTTCTTCATAATTTAATCCTACTACTTCCATAGATTCTTTTATTCTTATTTCAATTTCTTCTTCACTTAAGCCTAAATTCTTGGGACCAAAAGCTATATCCTTACAGACTGTCTCTTCAAATAATTGATGTTCGGGATATTGAAATACTAATCCCACTCTTTGTCTTATTTTTTTAAATTTAGTATCCTTTTTTGTTATTTCCGTATCTCCTATAAAAATCTTTCCACTTGTGGCTTTTAAAAGTCCATTTAAATGTTGAATTAAAGTTGATTTTCCAGAACCAGTATGTCCTATAAGTCCTACAAATTCGCCTTTATCTATTTCTAAATTTATATCATCTAAAGCTTTTATTTCAAATGGATTTCCAGGATTATATATATGATTTAAATTTTCAATTCTTATTTTCATATTAACTTCACCATCTCTTCTACTGTTAATATATCAATCGGTATATTAATCCCTTTATTTTTAAGCTTGTATGATAATTCAGTAACTTGAGGTATATCTAGACCATATTGTTTCATTTTTTCTACTTGTGAAAATACTTGTTTTGGTGTGCCTTCAAGAACAATCTTACCTTCTTCCATTACAAGTATCCTATCAGCATCTACTGCCTCATCCATATAATGAGTAATGTGTACTATGGTTTTTCCTTCATTCTTATTTAATCTCTTTATAGTTTCCATTACTTCTATTCTACCTGATGGATCAAGCATTGCTGTAGGCTCATCTAAGATAATGCATTCTGGATTCATAGCAAGTACTCCAGCTATTGCTATTCTTTGTTTTTGTCCACCTGATAAAAGATGTGGGGCATGTTCTTTATATTTTGTCATTTCTACTATTTCAAGTACTCTATCTACTCTTTTCCTAATTTCACTAGGTTCTACGCCTTGATTTTCAGGACCAAATGCTACATCTTCTTCTACTATTGTAGCTACTAATTGGTTGTCTGGGTTTTGAAATACCATTCCTGCTGTTGATCTTATATTCCAAAGTTCATCCTCATCTAATGTATCCATACCCTTTACGTATAAATTACCCTTTGTAGGAAGTAATAATGCATTTATATGTTTTGCAAGTGTAGATTTGCCTGAACCATTATGACCTAAGATGACTACAAATTCACCTTTTTTTATCTCTAAATTCACATTATCAAGTGCCATATTAGTCTTATCTTCACTACTTTTATACTCATATGTTAAGTTTTCAGCCTTTATCATTATATCATTCATTTTTTTCTATCCTCTCTATAGGATTAATTAGTATTAACCTTCTTATATTTTAGCACAGTAATACAAATAATTAAAGGGGCTAAGAATATTCTTAGCCCCTCTAATTATTTATATTAGTTCAATTATAGCCATTTCAGAACCGTCGCCTCTACGAGGTCCTAACTTCATTATTCTTGTATATCCACCATTTCTTTCTTCATACTTAGGTGCTATCTCTTCAAATAATTCTTTAACTACTGTTTCATCATATATATATGATAGTACTTGACGTCTAGAATGTAAATCACCTTTTTTACCAAGTGTGATCATTTTTTCAGCCAATCTTCTAGTTTCTTTAGCCCTTGTTACTGTAGTTTCTATTCTACCTTCTCTTAAAAGACTTGTTACTAAATTTCTTAACATAGTCTTTCTATGGTGAGTAGGGCGTCCAAGCTTTCTTAACTTAGCCATCTCGTATCCCTCCTTCTTCTTAGGGTCATTCTATTCTTCTTCATTTTCTAGACCTAAACCTAGATCTTTTAATTTTTTCTCTACTTCTTCTAGGGATTTCTTTCCTAAATTTCTAACTTTCATCATATCTTCTTCTGATTTATCAGTTAATTCTTCAACAGTATTTATGCCTGCTCTTTTTAGACAGTTATAAGACCTAACAGAAAGATCAAGTTCTTCAATTGTCATTTCTAGTACTCTTTCTTTAGTATCTTCTTCTTTTTCCACCATAATCTCTACATCATCTACAGTATCTGTAAGAGTTATAAATAGATTTAGATGTTCACTAAATATCTTAGAACCTAGTGAAACTGCTTCATCAGGTTTGATTGTACCATCAGTCCATACTTCAAGTACTAATTTACCATAATCAGTTACTTGACCTACTCTAGTATTTTCAGTGCTAAAATTAACCTTTTTAACCGGAGTATAAATAGAATCTATTGGTAGAGTTCCAATTGGATCTTCTTCTTTTTTATTCTTTTCAGCAGGAACATAGCCTCTTCCTTTTTCCATAACTAACTCTATATATAATTTTGCATTTTTATCTAGAGTAGCTATATGCAAATCTTTATTCAAGATTTCTATATCTCCACCTACTTGAATATCTCCAGCAGTAACTTCGCCTTCTCCTTCAACATCAATTATTAAAGTTGAAAGCTCATCTGTATGCATAATAGCTGCAATATTTTTCACATTTAATATTATTTCTGTAACATCTTCTACCACTCCAGGAATTGTTGAAAACTCATGTAATATTCCTTGGATTTTGATAGATGAAACAGCTGCACCAGGTAATGAAGAAAGTAATATTCTCCTAAGAGAATTACCTAGTGTTGTAGCATACCCTCTTTCTAAAGGTTCTACTACAAACTTTCCATAGGTATTATCTTCACTTAATTCTATAACTTCTATTTTTGGCTTTTCTATTTTTATCATCAACTTAACCCTCCCTATAAGTTTTTTATCTATTCTGAGGGCAACCAATTCTAAACTTTATTACTTAGAATACCACTCTACTATTAAGTGTTCTTCAATTGGGAGCTCAATATCTTCTCTTGAAGGCTCTGCAGTAACTTTACCTTTTAAGTTTTCTGTGTCTATATTTAACCACGCAGGAACATTTCCTTGGTGACCTTCAACTAATTCTTTAAACTTAATTGATTTTTCGCTCTTAGCTTTAATCTCTATCTCATCACCTACATTTACAAAATAAGATGGTATATCAACTTTACTACCATTTATTAAGAAATGTCCATGATTTACAAGTTGTCTTGCTTCTGGTCTAGATGATGCAAGTCCTAATCTATAAATTACATTATCTAATCTAGTTTCTAATATCTTTAAAAAGTTTTCACCAGCAATACCTTCCATTTTATCAGTCATGTCAAAGTATTTAGCGAATTGCTTTTCAGAAACTCCATAATATCTACGTACTTTTTGCTTTTCTCTTAATTGAACTCCATAATTCGATAATTTTTTTCTACCCTGTCCGTGCTCACCAGGTGCATAATTTCTCCTAGTAATTGGACATTTATCTGTAAAACATTTGTCTCCTTTTAGATAAAGCTTTAAGCCTTCTCTACGACATTGTCTACATACGGGTCCTGTATATCTTGCCATATATTTGAACCTCCTTAATCTCTATATATTATACTCTTCTTCTCTTAGGTGGTCTACAACCATTATGTGGGATTGGAGTAACATCTTTTATCAAGTTTACTTCTAATCCAGTAGCTTGTAATGATCTAATTGCAGACTCTCTTCCTGAACCAGGACCTTTAACATATACTTCCACTGTTTTCAATCCATGAATCATAGCAGCTTTAGCTGCTTCTTCTGCTGCCATTTGAGCTGCAAATGGAGTTGACTTTCTTGACCCTCTAAAACCAAGCTGACCAGCACTTGCAAATGATAATGTATTTCCGCTAGTGTCAGTTATAGTAACAATAGTATTGTTAAAAGTTGACTGAATATGAGCTTGACCTCTTTCAATATTTTTACGTTGTCTTTTCTTTACACGACCTTTTTTTACTGCTTTTTTAGCCACTTATAAGTCCCTCCTTTATTTCTTTTTCTTTTTACTTGCTAGTTTTTTAGGACCTTTTCTAGTTCTTGCATTGTTTTTAGTATGCTGTCCTCTTACTGGTAGACCTCTTCTATGTCTCATACCTCTATAACTACCAATTTCTTTAAGTCTCTTGATATTCATAGCTATTTCTCTTCTAAGATCACCTTCAACTAAAACATTATCTATTTCATTTCTTAATTTATTTACTTCATCTTCAGTTAAATCTTTTATTCTTGTATCTGGATTAACTCCAGTAGTGTTTAATAATTCAATTGATTTTGCTTTACCTATACCAAATATATAAGTTAAACCAATTACTACTCTTTTATCTCTTGGTAAATCTATACCTGCGATTCTCGCCATTTAAGCTTGCACCTCCTAAACCTATGTTTACGATTATCTATCCATAAAGCAGCCGCGCTTCTATTTTTATTAATCAAGTAAATATTATACTACAAAACCTAATATAAAACTAGGGTAAATTAACCTTGTTTTTGTTTGTGCTTAGGATTTTCGCATATAACCATTACTTTTCCTTTTCTTCTAATAAGTTTGCATTTTTCGCACATCTTTTTTACTGATGGTCTTACCTTCACTGTAATCCCTCCTTGTTACTTCTTACGCCACGTAATCCTTCCTCTTGATAAGTCATATGGTGACAATTCAACAGTAACTTTATCTCCAGGGAGAATTCTTATGAAGTTCATTCTTAATTTGCCTGAAATATGTGCTAATATCTCATGACCATTTTCTAATTCTACCTTGAACATTGCATTTGGTAAAGTTTCTTTAATAGTACCTTCTACCTCTATAACATCTTTTTTGGACATAAGGTTATATAACCTCCATTTCCTGGCTTTAATTCTCTTTTACTAAAGAAGCCAATAATTTTCTAATATAAGCATTGTTGAACTTTTCTTTAGCTTTAATTTTTTGATCAATTTCATTAAAAATTGTATTTGTCTTTTTTATATGTTTAATTTTTTTCTTTTTAGGATTATCTAGCTTTCTTAGATCTCCATCAACTAGTAGAATATAATCCTTATCTATTATATCTACTACAATGAAATATTTATCACTATCTCTTCCAGCATTAGATATTACTACTTGACCTAATTTTAATTTACTTGTAGTTTCCATGTGCTTCACCTCTAGGTTAAAATTTCTGGTTCTCCATCGGTAATAGCTATAGTATTTTCATAATGAGAAGATAGCTTGCCATCTAATGTGACTACTGTCCATTCATCTTCTAATACTTTAACTTTAAAAGTACCTTCATTTACCATAGGTTCAATTGCAAGCACCATACCTTCTTTCAGTCTTGGTCCCTTATTAGGTGGACCATAATGAGGTATTTGTGGATCTTCATGCATCTCAGTTCCTATACCATGGCCTACGTAATCTCTTACAACTGAAAAACCATTGCTTTCTACATAGGTTTGTATAGCATGAGATATATCAGTTAATCTATAACCTTCTTTAGCAAATTTGATTCCTTCAAAAAAACTTTCTCTAGTTACATCTATAAGCTTTTTAGCATTTTGACTTATTTCACCAACACCATAAGTCCTAGCAGCATCTCCATAATAACCATCTATTATAGTACCTATATCAATACTTATAATATCACCATCATTTAGCTTTCTCGAACCTGGTATCCCATGAACTACTTCATCATTTATTGAAGCACAAATGCTTCCAGGAAAACCTTGATAACCTTTAAAGGCTGGAGTACTACCATGACTTGTTATAAACTCATATGCAGCATCATCAAGCTCTTTTGTTGTTATACCGGGTTTAATAAGTTCTTTCAAATATTCATGAGTCTTACGAACTAAACTTCCAGCTACTTTTAACTTTTCTATCTCTCTTTTGCTTTTTAAAATTATCATTAATTATTACTCCTTAGAGCAACTACTACATCATTAAAAACTTTATCTATATCTTGAGCTCCATCAATGTTTAACAAAATATTTTTATCATCATAATATTCTATTAAAGGTGAAGTCTGATTTTCATATACTTCTATTCTTTTAGCTACTGTTTCTTTTGTGTCATCATCTCTTTGATAAAGTTCACCATCACATACATCACATTTACCTGGTATAGTGGATGGATTAAATTTAATATGATAAGTAGCACCACAATCTTTACATATTCTTCTACCTACAGCTCTTTCAATTAAATCATCTTTTGATACTATTATATTTATAACATTATCTAAAGACCAACCTAATTTGTTGAGTTCATCATCTAGAGCATTTGCTTGAGCTACTGTTCTTGGAAAACCATCTAATAAAAATCCTTTTTTAGTATCATCTTCAGTTAACCTATCAGCTACTAAATCTACAACTAATTCATCAGGAACTAATAGTCCCTTATCCATGTATTCCTTAGCTTTTTTGCCTAAATCAGTACCTTCTTTAATGTTCTTTCTAAATATATCTCCTGTAGATATATGAGGAATATCATATTTATTTATTATACCTGAAGCTTGGGTTCCTTTCCCAGCTCCAGGTGGTCCTAATAATATAAGTCTCAAAATCTCATCTCCTTAGAGAGTTTTCTATTTTAAGAATCCTTTATAATGTCTCATCATCATTTGTGACTCCATTTGTTTAACAGTTTCTAGTGCAACACCAACTACGATTAATAGTGCTGTTCCTCCAAAACCTATTTTTAAATTACCAAATGAAGATAATATAGTTGGCATAGTAGCAATTAAAGCAAGAACTATTGCTCCAACTAAAGTAAGTCTTGATATAACCCTGTTTAAATATTCTGTAGTTGGTCTTCCAGGTCTGATACCAGGAATAAAACCACCGTTTTGTTTTAAATTGTTTGCATATTCAACTGGATTAAATTGTATTGCAGTATAAAAATAAGTAAAGAATACAATTAATATTACATTCAATAATGAATAAATCCAAACTCCGGGACTACCTTGTGGTGATAACCACTTAGATATAAAAGCTGCCCAGCTTTCAAAGAAAAACCCTAATGTTTGTGGAAAAGCTAATAACGATGACGCAAATATAACAGGAATAACTCCAGCCATTAATACTTTTAATGGGATATGCGTGCTTTGTCCTCCATACATTTTTCTTCCAACTACTCTTTTAGCATATTGAACAGGTATCCTTCTTTGTCCTTCTTGAATTGCTACAACTCCTGCTATAACTATTATAGCTATTATAGCAAATAAAATTAATTCTATCAAACTAACAGTACCAGCATTTAACCAAAGGTTTATTGCGTTATATATTCCTCCAGGAATTCTTGATATAATACCTGCAAAGATTATA
Organism: Senegalia sp. (in: firmicutes); assembly: GCF_052088025.1. NCBI lineage: Bacteria > Bacillati > Bacillota > Clostridia > Eubacteriales > Clostridiaceae > Senegalia > Senegalia sp. (in: firmicutes). Next base: position 9,111 of record NZ_JBQCYD010000020.1, read on the forward strand.
AGTGATATACCGTTTCCTATACCATTTTCAGTTATCTGTTCACCTAACCACATTAGGAAAGCTGTACCTGCTGTAATTGTTATTACTACTACTATTATAGGAAGTATTCCTTCACCTATTATGGCATTTTGGAATAAACCAACTGATATACCTATTGCTTGAACTAAAGCAAAAACTACTGTTAAGTATCTAGTATATTGAGCGATCTTTTTCCTTCCTACTTCTCCTTCTTTAGCAAGTGACTCTAAAGCCGGTATAACTATAGTTAATAGTTGAATTACAATAGATGCAGTAATGTATGGATAAATATTAAGAGCAAAAATAGTCATTTGACCAAAAGCTCCACCACTCATCATGTTAAATAGTTCTAATACTCCACCACCACTGCCTTCAAATAACTGTTTTATAACTTCTTTATTCATAAAGGGAACTGGTATATTTGATCCTAATCTAAATATTGCTAACATCAATAATGTGAATAGCATTTTTTTTCTTAAATCCGGAATTTTCCATGCATTCTTTAGAGTTGATAACACTTTAGATCACCTCTACCTTTCCCCCTGCAGCCTCTATTTTTTCAACAGCTGTCTTGCTGAATTTATGGGCTTTGATAGTTAATTTTGTATTTAACTCACCATTTCCAAGTATCTTAACGCCGTCTTGAAGCTTTCTTAAAACTCCTGATTCTTTTAATAATTCTGGAGTTATTTCTGTTCCTTCTTCAAATCTATTTAAATCTTCTACATTTACTATAGAATAATTTGTAGCAAATACATTTGTAAAACCTCTTTTAGGTAATCTTATATATATAGGCATTTGTCCACCTTCAAATCCTGGTCTTACTCCTCCACCAGAACGTGAATTTTGTCCATTTGAACCTCTACCAGAAGTTTTACCTTGACCTGTAGCTGTTCCTCTACCAAGTCTTTTACGGTTTTTAGTGCCTCCATTTTTGTTAGGTCTTAACTCATGAAGTTTCATAGTCGCACCTCCTTACTTTAAAATTACTTAACTATTTCTACCATATGGTTAATTCTATTTACCATACCTCTTATTTGTGGATTATCTTCGTGCTCTACCACTTGACCTATTTTTCTAAGTCCTAAAGCCTCAACTGTTCTTATTTGCTTTTCAGTTTTGCCTATTTTACTTCTTGTCAATTTTATTTTTAGTTTAGCCAAGGTACTCGCCCCCTAACCTGTAATTTCTTCTACTGATTTTCCTCTTAGCTTTGCAACTTCTTCAGATGTTTTAAGTCTATTTAATCCTTCCATAACTGCACTTACCATGTTTCTTGGATTAGATGTACCTAGTGACTTTGTTCTTATATCTCTAACACCTGCAAGTTCTAATACGTCACGAACAGGACCACCTGCTATAACTCCTGTACCTTCTGGAGCTGGTTTTAATAATACATTTCCTGCACCAAATTTACCTATAATTTCATGTGGTATTGTAGTTCCAACCATAGGAACTTTAATTAAATGTTTTTTAGCATCATCTATAGCTTTTCTTATAGCATCTGGGATTTCAATAGCCTTGCTCATTCCTACTCCAACATGACCATTACCATCACCAACTACTACAAGTGCGCTAAATCTAAAGTTTCTACCACCTTTTACAACTTTAGTTATACGATTTATATTAACAACTTTTTCTTGTAAGTCTAATTCACTTGCATCAATACGTCCGCGATTCATTAATTCCCCTCCTTCATCTAAAAATTAAGACCAGCTTCTCTTGCACCTTCAGCTAATTCTTTTACTCTACCATGATAAATATGTCCACCTCTATCAAAAACTACAGATTCTATATTTTCATTCTTAGCTTTTTCTCCTACAAGCTTTCCTACTTCTCTTGCAGCTTCTTTATTAGATGTAGTTTCTAATTTTTCTTTTAAATCTTTATCAAGAGTGGATGCTTGAACTAAAGTAACGCCATTAACGTCATCAATTATTTGAGCATATATATGATTTAAACTTCTATAGACATTTAATCTAGGTCTTTCAGGAGTTCCATGCACTTTATTTCTTGCTCTAGCATGTCTTTTTGTTCTTCTCTCATTTTTTCTCACTTTGTTAAGCATTTCTTTTCACTCCTTTCTTTCTATTTAGCAGTTTTACCTTCTTTACGTCTTACTTTTTCGCCTGCATATCTTATACCTTTACCCTTGTATGGCTCAGGTTTTCTAAGTTCTCTTATTACAGCTGCATAGTTTCCTACTTTTTGCTTGTCTATTCCTCTAACTATTATCTTAGTGTTAGATGGAACTTCAGTTTCAATTCCTTCTGGATCTTCCATTTCTACTGGATGTGAAAAACCTAGTGTTAAGTTTAAACTTTTACCTTGCTTATTTGCACGGTAACCTACACCTTGTATCTCTAAAGTTTTTTCATATCCCTTAGTAACACCAACTATCATATTATCGATCAGTGTTCTTGTAAGTCCGTGAAGGGATTTATGTCTTTTATTTTCAGTAGGACGACTAACAGTAATTTCGTCATCTTTTATTTCAATATTCATATCTTTTTCTAACTTTTGTTCTAATGTTCCTTTTGGTCCTTTAACTACCATGTAGTTTTTATCATCTAATTTAACCTCAACACCCTCAGGCATATTTATTGGTTTAAGACCTATTCTTGACATAATTGAATTGCACCTCCTCATAGATCTAGTAATAATCTATTACCATACGTAGCAGATTACTTCTCCACCTACGTCATTCTTTTTAGCTTCTTTATCCGTTAATATACCTTTTGAAGTAGAAAGAACTGCTATTCCTAGTCCTCCTAAAACTCTTGGTATTTCATCTTTTTTAGCATATACTCTAAGTCCTGGTTTAGATATTCTTTTAAGTCCAGTTATAACTTTTTCATTATCTCTACTATACTTAAGTTGTACTCTAATTATTCCTTGTTTATCATCTTCAATTACATCATAACCTTTTACAAAACCTTCATTTAGTAAAATCTCAGCTAATGATTTCTTGATATTAGAAGCAGGAATATCTACTGTATCGTGTTTTTGACGATTAGCATTTCTTATTCTTGTTAACATATCAGCGATTGGATCTGTCATTGACATTTAGAGTTACCTCCTTCCATTCTTCATTTTTCTTACCAACTTGCTTTTCTAACTCCAGGTATCTGTCCTTTATATGCTAGTTCTCTAAAACATATACGACATACACCGAATTTTCTTAAATAACCATGAGGTCTCCCACAAATTCTACATCTATTATAAGCTTGTGTGCTATATTTTGCTTGTTTTTGTTGCTTTAATTTCATAGCTTTTTTTGCCACTTAAATCCCTCCTTACTATTTTTTAAAGGGCATTCCCATAAGAGCTAAAAATTCTCTAGATTCTTCATCATTTTTAGCAGTAGTTACTATAATTATATCCATACCATTAATTCTATCTACTTTATCATATTCAATTTCAGGGAATATTAATTGCTCTTTAATACCTAGAGCATAATTTCCTCTACCATCAAAAGATGTCTTAGAAATTCCTCTGAAGTCTCTAACTCTTGGTAAAGCAACGTTCATTAATTTATCTAAAAAGTCATACATTCTTGACCCTCTAAGAGTAACTTTTGCTCCTATTGGCATACCTTCACGAAGCTTAAAGTTAGAAACAGATTTTTTAGCCTTAGTTGTTATAGGATTTTGTCCTGTTATAATTTTAAGCTCTTCTATTGCTGTTTCTAAAGCTTTAGGGTTGTCTTTTGCTACGCCCATACCCATATTTATTACTATTTTATCTAATTTAGGTACTTCCATTACATTTTCATAATTAAATTTTTCAACAAGTGATGGAATTACATCATTTGTATATTTTTCCTTTAAACGTGATGTCATAAACTATCCTCCTCTCACGAAACTTAGTCGATTACTTCTCCACTCTTCTTACTAACTCTTACTTTTTTACCATTGTCTAATTTTTTATATCCTACTCTTACGCCTTGATTGTCTGATTTACTAAAAACCATAACATTTGATGCATGAATAGCGCCTTCTTGATGAATTATACCACCTTGTTGCATTTGTTGACTAGGCTTTTGATGTTTTGTTATCATATTTACACCTTCAACTAATACTCTGTTTTTCTTAGGTATAACTTGTAACACTTTTCCTTTTTTGCCCTTATCTTTACCTGCTATAACTATAACAGTATCTCCTTTTTTCACGTGCATTCATTACACCTCCCTTTATAATACTTCAGGTGCTAGTGAGATTATTTTCATGAAGTTTCCATCTCTTAGTTCTCTTGTTACAGGACCAAAAATACGAGTTCCTGTTGGCTGTTTGTCATCTTTAACGATAACAGCAGCATTTTCATCGAATCTAATGTAACTTCCATCATCTCTTCTTATACCCTTTTTAGTTCTCACAACTACTGCTTTTATTACTTCACCTTTTTTAACAACACCGCCTGGTGTTGCCACTTTAACAGAAGCAACTATTATATCTCCAACACTTGCGTATTTTCTTCTTGTTCCACCTAAAACTTTTATACATAATAACTCTTTTGCACCAGAGTTATCCGCTACTTTTAAACGAGATTCAACTTGAATCATATATTACCCTCCCTTCGGTTCTGTAAGGATTATTTAGCTTTTTCTATAATTTCTACTAATCTCCATCTTTTTTGCTTGCTTAATGGTCTAGTTTCCATGATTTTTACCTTATCGCCTATATTACATTCATTCTTTTCATCATGAGCTTTAAATTTCGTAGTTCTCTTAACTTGCTTTCCATAAAGTGGGTGAGAGATAAATGTTTCTACTCCAACAACTACAGTCTTATCCATCTTATCGCTCATTACCTTACCTGTTCTTACTTTTCTATTTGCTCTTTCCATTAATTAGCCCTCCTCTCATGGAACTATTAAGCCTGTAATTCCTTTAGTTCGCGTTCTCTTGTTATAGTTTTTACTCTTGCTATATCTTTTCTTACAACTTTTATTCTCATAGGATTATCAAGTTGTCCAGTAGCTAACTGGAATCTTAAGTTGAATAACTCAGACTTTAACTCCGCTAGTTTGTTATCTAATTCTTTTATTGTCATATCACGTAGTTCACTAGCTTTCATTAGCTTCACCACCCTCATCACGAGTTACAAATTTTGTTTTTATAGGTAGTTTATGCATTGCTAATCTCATAGCTTCTCTTGCTAATTCTTCTGGTACTCCAGCTATTTCAAACATTATTCTACCTGGCTTTACAACGGCTACCCAGTATTCCGGTGAACCCTTACCTTTACCCATACGAGTTTCAGCAGGTTTTTTAGTTACTGGTTTGTCGGGGAAGACTTTGATCCAAATCTTACCACCTCTTTTTACATGCCTTGTCATAGCCCTTCTTGCTGCCTCTATTTGGTTTGACGTAATCCAACTAGGCTCTAAAGCTTGAATTCCATACTCTCCATAAGTGATAGTATTTCCTCTAGTTGCCTTACCTTTCATTCTTCCTCTATGCTCTTTACGGTGCTTTACTCTTTTAGGCATTAACATGACCTATTCCTCCTTCCTTAAGGTATTACTGTTCTTCTTTAACTGGAAGAACTTCTCCTTTATATATCCAAACTTTAACTCCAATTTTTCCATAAGTTGTATCAGCTTCAGCAAATCCATAATCAATATCTGCTCTAAGTGTGTGTAGAGGTATAGTACCTTCACTATATCCTTCTGTTCTAGCCATATCTGCTCCATTTAATCTTCCAGCTACAGAAGTCTTAATACCTTCTACTCCAGTTCTCATTGTTCTTTGAATACTTTGCTTCATTGCACGTCTGAAGGATACCCTTCTTTCAATTTGTGATGCAATGTTTTCTGCAACTAACTGAGCATCTTTTTCTGGAACCTTAACTTCTTCTACGTTTACAACAACTTTTTTATCAGTCATTTTTTCTAATTCTTTTCTTAATCCTTCTACACCAGATCCACCTTTTCCTATAACCATACCAGGTTTAGCTGTGAAAACATTAAGCTTGATTCTATTTGCTGCTCTTTCTATTTCTATTTTAGAAATTCCAGCTATGAACATTTTTTTCTTAACATATGTTCTTATGCTATTATCTTCTACTAAGAAATCAGCAAAGTTTTTCTTGTCTGCATACCATTTAGAATCCCAATCTTTTATAATACCGACCCTTAGACCATGCGGGTTAACTTTTTGACCCATTCGTATCCCTCCTTTTCTATTCTCTTTCCTTAACTACTACACCTATATGACTAGTTCTTTTTCTAATTTGAAATGCTCTACCTTGAGCTCTAGGTCTCCATCTTTTAAGTGTTGGACCTTGATTTGCATAAACTTCTGATATAAATAAATTATCTCTATCTAAATCAAGATTATTTTCAGCATTTGCTACTGCTGATTTTAGAACTTTTTCTAATTTATCTGCGCCTTTTCTAGGAGTAAATTTTAATATAGCAAGTGCTTCATCTACATTTTTACCTCTTACTAGGTCAGCAACTATTTGAACTTTTCTAGGTGAAATTCTAATATGTTTAGCTATTGCTTTAGCTTCCATTTTCGTCCCTCCTCACATCAAAATACTTAACTTATTATCTAAGTGATGTTTTCTTTTCTGTATCTCCATGACCTCTGAATGTTCTAGTTGGAGCAAACTCACCTAGTTTATGACCAACCATATCTTCAGTTACATATACCGGTACATGTTTTCTACCGTCATAAACCGCTATAGTGTGTCCTATCATTTGAGGAAATATAGTTGAACGACGTGACCATGTCTTTATTACTTTTTTATCATCTTTCTCATTTAATTCTTCAACCTTTTTCATTAAATGATCATCTACAAAAGGTCCTTTCTTTAATGATCTACCCATTAAAGTGCCTCCTTTCAACTCTTATTATCTTAATTTTATTATTTTCTCTTCCTTGCTCTTACAATGTACTTATCAGACTTCTTATTCTTTTGACGAGTCTTATATCCAAGCGTAGGCTTACCCCATGGAGTTACTGGAGATGGTCTACCTATAGGAGTTCTACCTTCACCACCACCGTGTGGATGATCGTTAGGGTTCATAACACTACCTCTTACAGTAGGTCTAATTCCCATATGTCTCTTTCTACCAGCTTTACCTATTGTAATATTTTCATGATCTATATTACCTACTTGACCTATTGTTGCTCTACATTCAATTCTTACCATTCTAACTTCACTTGACGGAAGTTTAACTTGAGCATAGTTTCCTTCTTTTGCAGTAAGTTGTGCAGAGTTACCTGCTGATCTTACCATTTGTCCACCTTTTCCAGCTTTAAGTTCTATATTGTGAATCACCGTACCTACTGGTATAAATTTAAGTGGTAATGCATTACCTATTTTGATATCTACATCTTCACCTGATTCAATCATATCTCCAACTTTTAACTTGTTAGGTGCTAATATATATCTTTTTTCACCATCTGCATAATGAATCAAAGCTATATTTGCTGTTCTATTTGGATCGTACTCTATTGTAGCTACTTTTCCAGGAACACCATCTTTAGTTCTTTTAAAATCTATTATTCTATATTTTCTTTTTGCTCCGCCGCCTCTATGACGTATAGTTATCTTACCATCATTATTTCTTCCAGACTTCTTATTTAAAGAAGATAAAAGTGATTTTTCTGGCTCATTTGTAGTTATTTCATCAAAAGTAGAAACTGTCATTTGTCTTAAAGCCGGTGAAGTAGGTCTAAATTTCTTAATACCCATTTATATTTCCCTCCTTCTTACTAAATATTTATTACATACCTTCGAAGAATTCAATTCCTTTACTATCTTCTGTTAAAGTTACCATAGCTTTTTTCCAGCCTGGTCTTCTTCCAATATTCTTACCCATTCTTTTAAGCTTTCCAGTCATATTCATTGTGTTGACTTTACTCACCTTAACATCAAATACTTTTTCAATAGCATTTTTTATTTCAGTTTTATTGGCTTTTTTATCCACTACAAAAGTGTATTTACCTTCAGCCATATTATTCATACTTTGCTCCGTCACTATAGGTCTTCTAATTATATCGTGTGGATTACGCATTATGCATACACCTCCTCCACTTTTTTAACAGCATCTTTTGTTATGATAAAAGCATCATATTTTAATATATCATATACATTTATTGTATTAACAAGTGCAGTTTGTACACCTTTAATATTTCTAGCTGATTTTATGATATTTTCATCTTTTCTATCCATAACTATAAGCGCTTTTTTGCTTGAATTTAAGCTTTTTAACATATTTGTAATCTCTTTAGTTTTAGGTGCATCAATATTTAATGCATCAATTACAAACATTTCATTGTCTATAACTTTAGAACTTAAAGCTGATTTCATAGCAAGTCTTCTAACTTTCTTTGGTACACTATAACTATAATCTCTTGGTTTTGGAGCAAATGATACTCCACCACCAACAAAATGTGGTGCTCTTATACTTCCTTGACGAGCTCTACCTGTACCTTTTTGTCTCCAAGGCTTTCTTCCTCCACCTCTTACTTCAGCTCTAGTCTTAACAGATTGAGTTCCTTGTCTCTTATTAGCTAATTGATTTTTAACTACTTCATATAAAACGTGTCTATTAACTTCAACACCAAACACATTATCATCTAATTCTATATCATCAATTTGTTCTCCGTTTATGTTGTATAAAGCTACTTTAGGCATTTCATATCCTCCCTTCTATAGAACTTATTTAGAAGCCTTTACGCTTTCTTTTATTGTTAATAATCCACCTTTTGGTCCAGGTATTGCACCTTTAACAAGTAGTAAATTATTTTCTGTGTCAATTTTTACTATTTCTAAGTTTTGAACTGTTACTTTTTTATGTCCCATATGTCCAGGTAATTTCTTACCTTTAAATACCTTAGATGGACTAGATGAAGCACCCATTGAACCAGGTCTTCTATGATAATGAGAACCATGTGTTTCAGGACCTCTTGATTGTCCATACTTTTTAATAACACCTTGGAATCCCTTACCCTTCGATACTCCACTTACATCAATCATATCTCCAGCTTCAAATAAATCAACTTTTAACTCGTCCCCTACGTTGAATCCTTCTACATCATCAGCTCTAAATTCTGCTAAATGTCTTTTAAGTTCAACTTGAGCCTTGTTAAAATGTCCCTTTAAAGGCTTGTTTACATTTTTTTCTTTTATATCAGAATATCCTATTTGAATAGCATTGTAGCCATCAATATCTGTAGTCTTTATTTGAACTACATTCATAGGACCTGCTTCTACAACAGTTACCGGAACAACATTTCCTTCTTCAGTGAAAATTTGAGTCATTCCAACTTTCTTTCCTAATATACCTTTCATTACATACACCTCCTGTTTTCTTACAGCGGATTACCCTTATAGGCAATCATTCTAAGTAAGGTGTTAACCATTACTTATTTTTCTTATAATTTAATTTCAATATCCACACCTGCTGGTAAATTAAGTCTCATTAACGAATCAACAGTTTTTGGTGTTGGACTTAAGATATCAATTAATCTCTTATGAGTTCTTTGTTCAAACTGTTCTCTAGAGTCTTTGTACTTATGCACAGCTCTTAAGATTGTTATGATTTGCTTTTCTGTTGGTAATGGTACAGGTCCTGAAACCTTAGCACCAGTTCTTTTAGCAGTTTCAACTATTTTTTCAGCAGATGCATCCAAAACATTGTGATCATAAGCTTTTAATCTGATTCTTATTTTTTGTTTCTCATTAGCATTATTAGCCATTTACGATTCCCTCCTTTTATCGCATGTTTATTTACATACGACAAGGTTCTACCGATACACTTACCCGTGTGTGTTATATTTTAAAAAAGATAAGTATTAGTAAAGCCTGTCGCCCAATTAAATATTGGACATTCTCAGCAAAAATTCCCTGTTAAAATCCAGCTACCTTTTGCCTCATCGCATGTCAATCGCATACTTTAATATTTTAACTTATAATAACACAAATTACAAGGGTTTTTTTTAACTTTTTTTATTTTTTTATATTTATTTTTATTAAATTAAAAGAAGGGCGTCCCCTTCTTTTAATTTAAATACTTATATTTACTCTACTATCTCACTAACTACTCCAGCTCCAACTGTTCTTCCACCTTCACGTATAGCAAATTTAAGTCCTTTTTCCATTGCTATTGGTGTAATAAGTTCTATTGTAAACTGTGCGTTATCTCCTGGCATTACCATTTCTACGCCTTCTTCTAACTGGATTGCTCCTGTTACATCTGTTGTTCTAAAGAAAAACTGTGGTCTATATCCATTGAAAAATGGTGTGTGACGTCCACCTTCATCTTTATTTAATACATATACTTCAGATTTGAATTTAGTATGTGGTGTTATTGTTCCAGGCTTTGATAATACTTGGCCTCTTTCAATTTCATCTCTTTGGATTCCTCTTAGAAGTGCTCCTATATTATCTCCTGCTTGCGCTTGATCTAATAATTTTCTAAACATCTCTACTCCTGTACATACTACTTGTCTTGGCTTGTCTGTAAGTCCTACTAGTTCTACTGTATCTTGTACTTTTAATATTCCTCTTTCTACTCTTCCTGTTGCTACTGTTCCTCTTCCTGTGATTGAGAATACATCTTCTACTGGCATTAGGAAGTCTTTGTCTATTTCTCTCTCTGGGGATGGAATTGTCTCATCTACTGATTCCATTAATTCCATTATTTTATCTCCCCACTCTCCTGCTGGGTCTTCTAATGCTTTTAGAGCTGATCCTACTACTACTGGAATGTCGTCTCCATCAAATTCATATTCTGATAGTAATTCTCTTACTTCCATCTCTACTAGTTCGATTAATTCTTCATCATCTACCATATCTGCCTTGTTTAAGAATACTACTATTTCTGGTACTCCTACTTGACGTGATAATAGTATATGCTCTCTTGTTTGTGGCATTGGTCCATCTGCTGCTGATACTACTAATATCGCTCCATCCATTTGTGCTGCTCCTGTTATCATGTTCTTTACATAGTCAGCATGACCTGGGCAGTCAACATGTGCATAATGTCTGTTTTCTGTCTCATACTCTATGTGAGATGTTGATATTGTAATTCCTCTTTCTCTTTCTTCTGGTGCCTTATCTATATTGTCAAATGATGTTGCTGCACCTGTTCCTAGTCTGTTGTTTAATACTGCTGATATTGCTGCTGTTAATGTAGTTTTACCATGGTCAACATGACCTATTGTTCCTACGTTAACATGTGGTTTATTTCTTTCATATTTTGCTTTTCCCATTATTAATCCTCCTCAATATTTTAAATTATTTTCCCATAATTTCTTCTGCAATACTCTTTGGTACTGCTTCAAAATGATCTAATTCCATAGAGTAGTTTCCACGACCCTGTGTGTTAGAACGAAGATCTGTAGCATATCCAAACATTTCAGATAAAGGAACAAATGCATTTATAGCTTTAATTCCATGTCTATCTTCAAAGCTTTCAATTCTACCTCTTCTAGAGTTTACATCTCCCATTACATCACCCATATATTCTTCAGGTATAAGTACTTCTACCTTCATATATGGTTCTAATATAACTGGACCTGCTTTTGCCATAGCATCTTTAAAGCCCATTGAGCCCGCTATTTTAAATGCCATTTCTGATGAGTCAACCTCATGATATGATCCATCATATAATGTAATTCTAAAATCCGAAACTGGATATCCTGCAAGGATACCTGTTTGTGCTGCTTCTTGTATACCTTGATCAACAGCTGGTATATATTCCTTAGGAACAGATCCACCTTTAATCTTATTTACAAATTCATATCCTGAACCTGGTTTAAGTGGTTCCATGATTAACTTAACATGACCATATTGACCCTTACCACCAGATTGTTTAGCATATTTAGAATCTACATCAGCTGATTTAGTGATTGATTCTCTATAAGCAACTTGAGGATTACCTACATTTGCTTCAACTTTAAATTCTCTTAAAAGTCTATCTACAATAATCTCTAAATGAAGTTCTCCCATACCAGAAATTATAGTTTGATTTGTTTCTTCATCAGTATAAGTTCTAAAAGTAGGATCTTCTTCTGCAAGTTTTGCAAGGCCTATACCCATCTTTTCTTGTCCTGCTTTAGTTTTAGGCTCTATAGCTACAGATATAACTGGTTCAGGGAATATCATAGACTCAAGTATTATTGGATTGTCAGGATCACAAAGTGTATCTCCTGTTCCAGTACCTTTAAGACCTACTGCTGCCCCTATATCTCCAGCATAAGCAATATCTATTTCTTCTCTACTATTAGCATGCATCTGTAATATACGACCAATTCTTTCTCTTTTGTTTTTAGTTGAATTCAAAACATATGAGCCAGATTCCATAGTTCCAGAATAAATTCTAAAGAAAGCAAGCTTTCCAACATATGGATCTGTCATTATTTTGAATGCTAAAGCACTAAAAGGTTCCTCATCTGAAGATGGTCTTTCTGATTGTTCTTCAGTGTTTGGTATTATACCTTGTATTGGTGGTACATCAAGTGGTGAAGGCATATATTCTACAATAGCATCAATTAATAATTGAACACCTTTGTTTTTATAAGCTGAACCACAAAGAACAGGAACTATTTGATTAGCTATAGTAGCTTTTCTAATTCCAACCTTTAATTCTTCATTAGTGATTTCTTCACCTTCTAAATATTTCATCATTAAATCTTCATCAGCTTCAGAAACTTTTTCAATTAAGTTTTCTCTAAGTTCTTCTGCCTTAGCTCTTAAATCTTCAGGAATTTCTACGATTTCAATTTCTTGTCCTAAATCATCTAAATAAATTTTTGCATCCATATCTATAAGATCAATAATACCTTTAAAATCTTCTTCTGCACCTATAGGCATTTGAATAGGAACTGCATTAGCTTTTAACTTTTCTCTCATTGTAGCTACAGACATAAAGAAATCTGCACCCATTTTATCCATCTTGTTTACAAAGCACATTCTAGGAACTCCGTACTTATCTGCTTGACGCCAAACTGTTTCAGACTGTGGTTCAACACCACTTTTTGCGTCAAATATAGCAACGGATCCATCAAGCACACGAAGTGATCTTTCAACTTCTACTGTGAAGTCCACATGCCCTGGTGTATCTATAATATTTATTCTATGGTCCTTCCAAAAAGCTGTTGTAGCGGCAGACGTGATTGTAATTCCTCTTTCCTGCTCTTGCTCCATCCAGTCCATTTGGGCGCCACCTTCATGAGTTTCTCCTAATTTGTGTAACTTTCCTGTATAGAATAATATTCTTTCAGTTGCAGTAGTTTTACCTGCATCTATATGAGCCATTATTCCAATATTTCGAGTTTTTTCTAAAGGATAATCTCTTGCCATAATTGTTTCCTCCTTCTTACTGCTCGTTTATTACCATCTATAATGTGCAAATGCTTTGTTAGCCTCTGCCATTCTATGAGTATCTTCTTTTTTCTTAACACTTGCTCCAGCTTCATTGTTAGCATCCATTATTTCCTTAGCTAATCTCTCACTCATAGTTTTTTCGCCTCTTTTTCTAGAGTAAGTTGTTAACCATCTAAGTCCTAATGTTTGTCTTCTTCTAGGTCTAACTTCTATTGGAACTTGATAAGTAGCTCCACCTACACGTCTTGCTTTAACTTCTAATACAGGCATTATATTTTCTAATGCATTATGAAAAACTTCTAATGCATCTTCACCTGTTTTTTCAGCTATAGTATCAAAAGCCGTATAAATAATCTTTTGAGCAACTCCTCTTTTACCATCTAACATGATAGAGTTTATTAATTTTGTTACTATTACATCCTTATATATAGGATCTTCCATTACTTCTCTTTTTTGAATATGTCCTTTTCTTGGCACGTCGCTTCCCTCCTTAATAATCAAGATTAATTCTTCGGTACTCGATTTTTTAAAAATCGTGGTGCACATAATGTATATATTAAGCTATAAAATCCTTAGGAATCGATAGCATTACATTCCGCGCTTTTACCATAATACTATTTTAGTTTTGTGGCTTTTTAGTACCATACTTACTTCTTGCTTGTCTTCTTTCATCAACACCTGATGTATCTAACGTACCTCTTACAATGTGATATCTTACTCCAGGTAAGTCTTTGATTCTACCTCCTCTTATAAGAACAACACTATGTTCTTGAAGATTATGACCTATCCCTGGGATATAAGCTGTAACTTCATGTCCATTTGTAAGTCTCACTCTTGCTATTTTTCTTAAAGCTGAGTTAGGTTTCTTAGGTGTTACTGTTTTAACTGCTGTACAAACTCCTCTTTTTTGTGGTGAATTTATCTTTGTAGTCTTCTTTTTTAAAGAGTTAAATCCATCATTTAAATGTGGAGAGTCAGATTTTTTAGTTACTTTCTTTCTACCTTTTCTTACTAATTGATTGATAGTTGGCATATAGGCACCTCCTTCCAAATTTTACTTAAGTATAGCTACTGTTGCAGCTTTAACATCGATTCCACAGGCTTCTCCTAGCTCTCTCATGCTTTTTATAAAAATAATTTCAACAGATTTACCATTAGATTCTTTAAGTAAATCATCAACAATATTTTTATCTGCATCTTCTGCTATATATAAAATCTCTACTTCATCTTTTATTAAAAATCTTTTAGCCTGTTTGGTTCCTATTACTTTGTTTCTATCTTTGAGATTCGACAACAAATTAAGTCTCCTCCTTTAAAATACCGATGAGATTATAAAACTTTTTCATTTTATAATCTCCATCAATATCAGAAAGACAATCAAATTTTCATACTTGAATATTGTAACATCACTTTCTTTAACTGTCAAGAATTATAGCTTATATTTTCAAATCTTCTTTAATGATTTTTTTATCATTATCAGCTTCTACTATCTCAACTTCTTCAGTTTCTTTTGTGTCATCTTTTTCTTCTTCACCTATCCTATTTACTGCGATAGATTTATATTTTCTCATCCCTGTACCTGCTGGTATAAGTTTACCTATTATAACATTTTCTTTAAGCCCTAATAGATGATCTTCCTTACCTTTTATAGCAGCTTCAGTTAATACTCTTGTAGTTTCCTGGAATGATGCAGCTGAAAGGAAAGAATCTGTAGCAAGAGATGCTTTGGTGATTCCAAGTAAAACCCTCTTACCTACTGCTGCTTCTCCACCATCTTCTTCTATTTTATCATTTTCTTTTTGGAATTCAAATATATTTACAAGGCTTCCTGGAAGTAAATCCGTATCTCCAGAGTCTTCAATTTTAACTCTATTTAACATTTGTCTAACTATTACCTCAACATGTTTATCGTTAATATCAACACCTTGCATTTTATATACTCTTTGAACTTCTTTTACTATATAATTTTGAACTCCTATTAATCCTTTTATACTTAATATATCATGAGGATTAACAGATCCTTCTGTAATTTCATCTCCAGGTTCAATTTCTTCATCTTGTCTTACTTTTATTCTAGAGCCATAAGGAATAGTATATGATTTAGATTCCTTATCTTCGCTTGTAACAATAACTTCTTTCTTCTTTCTAGTTTCATTTATAGATACCTTACCTGCTATTTCTGATATTATAGCCAAACCTTTTGGTTTTCTAGCTTCAAATAACTCTTCAACCCTTGGAAGACCTTGAGTTATATCTCCACCGGCTACTCCCCCAGTATGGAAAGTACGCATTGTAAGCTGTGTACCAGGTTCACCAATAGATTGTGCTGCTATTATACCTACTGCTTCACCAACATCTACCTTTCCACCTGTTGCAAGGTTCTTACCATAGCATTTAGAACATACTCCATGCTTTGCTTCACAAGTAAGAGCTGAGCGAACATTTAATGTTTTAATATCAGCATCTATAATTTCTTTTGCTCTATCATCATTTATAAATTCTTGCTTTTTCACTATAATTTTTCCTGTTTCAGGATTTTTTAAAGTATCTAAGCTATATCTACCAACAATTCTATCGTATAATTCTTCTATAACTTCATTTCCATCCATAAATGCTTTTACATTTATACCTTTTTCAGTCTCACAATCTTCTTCTCTTACTATGACATCTTGACTTACATCTACAAGACGGCGAGTAAGGTAACCTGAATCGGCTGTTCTAAGCGCTGTATCTGCAAGACCTTTTCTAGCACCATGTGTAGAAATAAAGAACTCTAGAACTGTTAGTCCTTCTCTAAAGTTTGATTTAACAGGTATCTCTACTGTTTTACCAGAAGCATTTGCCATAAGACCTCTCATACCTGCAAGCTGTCTTATTTGGTTTTTACTACCTCTAGCTCCAGAATGACTCATTATATAGACATTGTTTAATCTGTCTAGATTCTTCATAAGCTCATCAGTAACATCTTCTGTTGTTTTAGTCCAAACTTCTATTACCTTTTCATATCTTTCTTCATCAGATATAAGACCTCTTCTAAATGCTCTCTCATACTTTTCAACTTTTCCTTCTGCTTCTTCTACAAGTAACTTTTTAGATTCTGGAACTATTATATCACTTACACCAATAGTTACAGCTCCAATAGAAGAATAATGGAAACCTAAATCTTTAATATGATCTAGCATTATAGCAGTAGTTGTGTTTGCATGCTTTTTAAAGCATTTATCTATTATTATACCAAGTCCTTTTTTAGTAACAAGACCTTTGTTTTGATCGTTATCAGGATCATCATTTAATCCATCAGTTTCAAGTGAATACTTATCTATACTTCTGTCTATGATACCTAAATCCTGAGGTATGTTTTCATTAAATATAAATCTACCTACAGTACTTTCTACAAGTTTACCTCTATCATTTTCATCTAATTTAACTAAGACTTTAACTCTAGAGTGAAGACCTACACTATCATTTTGATAGGCATGTAGTAATTCATCATAGTCTTTAAATATCATACCTTCTCCTTTTTCTCCAGGAATATCTATTGTTAGATAATAAGTACCAAGTACCATATCCTGTGTAGGAGTAGTTATTGGATTACCTGCTTGAGGAGCTAATATGTTGTTTATTGAAAGCATCAAGAATCTTGCTTCTGCTTGAGCTTCAGTAGAAAGTGGAACGTGAACAGCCATTTGGTCACCATCAAAGTCTGCATTATATGCTGTACATACAAGTGGGTGAAGCTTTATAGCTTTACCTTCAACTAAAATTGGCTCAAATGCTTGTATACCTAGCCTATGAAGTGTAGGTGCACGGTTTAAAAGAACTGTATGATCTTTTATTACTTCTTCTAGCACTCCCCAAACTTCTGGCTTTATTTTTTCTACCATTCTCTTAGCACTTTTAATATTATGAGCAAGTCCATCCTGAACAAGTTTTTTCATTACAAATGGTTTGAATAATTCAAGAGCCATTTTTTTAGGTAAACCACATTGATAAAATTTAAGATCAGGACCTACAACTATAACTGAACGACCTGAATAGTCCACTCTTTTACCAAGTAAGTTTTGTCTGAATCTACCTTGCTTACCTTTTAACATGTCTGATAATGATTTAAGAGGTCTGTTTCCAGGACCTGTAACAGGTCTTCCACGTCTTCCATTATCTATAAGAGCATCTACTGCTTCTTGTAACATTCTTTTTTCATTTCTAACAATTATATCTGGTGCTCCTAAATCTAAAAGCCTTTTTAGTCTATTGTTTCTGTTTATAACTCTTCTATAAAGGTCATTTAAATCAGAAGTTGCAAATCTACCTCCATCTAATTGCACCATAGGACGTAAATCTGGTGGTATTACAGGAACAGCATCAAGTATCATCCACTCTGGTTTATTCCCTGATTGTCTAAATGCTTCTATTACTTCAAGTCTTCTTATAATTCTTATCTTCTTTTGACCTGAACTTTCTTTAAGTCCTGCCTTAAGCTCTTTAGACTCACCTATTAAATCTATTCTACCTAATAGTTCTTCTACCGCTTCAGCACCCATTCCTGCAGTAAATTGTCTTCCATGCTTATCTATTGCATCTCTATATTCTTTTTCACTTAATAGTTGCTTGCTTGAAAGTGAAGTTTCACCTGGATCTATTACTACATATGAAGCAAAATATAGTATTTTTTCTAAGCTTCTTGGACTCATATCTAATATAAGTCCCATTCTACTTGGAATTCCTTTGAAATACCAAATATGAGAAACTGGAGCTGCAAGTTCAATATGACCCATTCTTTCTCTTCTTACCTTGGCCTTTGTAACCTCTACCCCACATCTATCACATACTACACCTTTATATCTAACTCTTTTATATTTCCCACAATGACATTCCCAGTCTTTTGTAGGTCCAAAAATTTTCTCACAGAACAAGCCCTCTTTCTCAGGTTTTAAAGTTCTGTAGTTGATAGTTTCTGGTTTTTTAACTTCTCCCTTAGACCACTGTCTAATTTTTTCTGGAGAAGCTAACCCTATTTTAATTGAATCAAAATTATTAAGTTCAAACAAGGGGCTTTCTCTCCCTTCCTTAAAGATTTATAAAGAATATTACTTGATATCACTGTTATCTTCTGGTTTAATTTCCATATTTAAATCATTTATTTCATCATCTACTGATTCTTTTATTTCTATCTCATCATTATTTGTAATTACCTTTATATCTAATGCTAAACTTTGAAGTTCTTTTATAAGCACTTTAAAAGATTCTGGCACTCCTGGTTCAGGAATGTTTTCACCCTTTACTATAGCTTCATAAGTTTTAACACGTCCTACAACATCATCTGATTTAACAGTTAATATTTCTTGTAATGTATGAGCTGCACCATATGCCTCAAGTGCCCACACTTCCATCTCACCAAATCTTTGTCCACCAAACTGAGCTTTTCCACCAAGTGGCTGCTGAGTTACAAGTGAATAAGGTCCAGTAGATCTTGCATGGATTTTATCATCTACTAAATGATGAAGTTTTAGCATATACATATATCCTACAGTAACAGGATTGTCAAAATATTTACCAGTTCTTCCATCACGAAGCTCAACTTTACCTGATTCAGGAAGATCTGCACGTCTTAATGCTTCAAATATATCCTCTTCATTAGCACCATCAAATACAGGCGTAGCTATATGCCATCCTAATTCTTTAGCTGCCATTCCAAGATGGACTTCTAACACTTGCCCAATATTCATACGAGAAGGAACTCCAAGTGGATTTAAAAGTATATCAAGTGTTCTTCCATCAGGTAAGAAAGGCATATCTTCTTCAGGTAATATTCTAGATATAACACCTTTGTTTCCATGACGACCACACATTTTATCTCCAACATTAATTTTCCTTTTAGTACTTATATATACACGTACTAATTCATTTACTCCAGGAGATAATTCATCTCCATTTTCTCTTTTAAATACCTTCACATCTATAATTATACCCGTTTCTCCATGAGGTACTCGAAGGGATGTATCTCTAACTTCACGAGCCTTTTCTCCAAATATAGCACGAAGAAGTCTTTCTTCAGCAGTGAGTTCAGTTTCTCCTTTTGGAGTAACCTTACCTACAAGAATATCTCCAGGCTTAACTTCTGCACCAATTCTTATTATACCTCTTTCATCAAGGTTTTTAAGTGAATCGTCTCCTACATTTGGTATATCTCTAGTTATTTCTTCAGGTCCAAGTTTAGTATCTCTTGCATCTGCTTCATATTCCTCTATATGAATAGAAGTTAATGCATCTCTTTTAACAAGATTTTCATTTATTAAAATAGCATCCTCGTAATTGTATCCTTCCCAAGTCATATAACCAATAAGCATATTTTTACCTAAAGCTATTTCTCCTAAATCCGTAGAAGGTCCATCTGCTATAACCTGACCTTTTTGTATTTTTTCGCCTTTTTCTACTATAGGTTTTTGGTTTATACATGTACCTTGATTTGATCTTTTAAATTTAAGAAGTTTATATCTTTCTAAATTAGAATCTTCTTCTTTTTTAATCACTATCTCATCTGCTGATACATTTTGTACTATACCAGAAACTTTAGATACTATAGCAACCCCAGAATCTTTTGCAGCCTTGTATTCCATACCAGTACCAACTATAGGTGCTTCTGATTTCAGAAGTGGAACTGCTTGACGCTGCATATTTGCTCCCATAAGGGCTCTATTTGCATCATCATTTTCAAGAAATGGTATCATAGCTGTAGCTACAGAAACTATCTGTTTTGGGGAAACGTCCATATAATCTACTTCTTCACGACTTACTGCATCATATGTTCCGTTTTCTGCCCTAACTACAACTCTTTTGTTAGCAAAGGCTCCATTTTCATCTAAAGGCTCATTTGCTTGAGCTACGATAAATTTATCTTCTACATCTGCTGTTAAATAATCTATATCCATTGTCATTTGTACTTTTTCTTTATCTGCTTTTCTATATGGAGCTTCTATAAATCCATATTCATTTATTCTTGCAAAAGATGCAAGCGAATTTATAAGTCCGATATTTGGTCCCTCTGGTGTTTCAATAGGGCACATTCTACCGTAGTGAGATGGATGAACATCACGAACCTCAAAACCTGCTCTATCACGACTTAGTCCACCAGGTCCAAGAGCTGACATTCTTCTTTTATGAGTAAGTTCAGCTAATGGATTTGTTTGATCCATGAACTGAGAAAGTTGAGAACTTCCAAAAAACTCTTTTATAGAAGCTGCTACAGGACGTATGTTTATAAGAGCTTGTGGAGTTGCAATATCAACATCTTGTATAGTCATTCTTTCTCTAACTACTCTTTCCATTCTAGATAAACCAATCCTAAATTGATTTTGTAATAATTCACCTACAGAACGAACTCTTCTATTTCCTAAGTGATCTATATCATCAGTTTCACCTATACCTTGGAAAAGATTAAACTCATAACTAATAGAAGCTACTATATCTGGAATTATTATATGTTTAGGTAATAACTCTCTAAATCTTTCCTTTATAGCTTCTTCTATTTCTTTTTTGTCATTAAATTCATTTAATATTTCCTTAAGCACAGGATAATAAACTCTCTCTTTTATGCCTAGTTCTTTTAAATCTACAGGTAAATCAAGCGCATTAACATCTACAAAGTGATTTCCTATAATTTTTATTATTTTACTATCTTCAGATAATATATCAACTTTATTTATGCCAGCTGCCTCTATCTCTAAAACCTTTTCTCTTGTTATTTTTTCATCTTTAGAAACTATTATTTCTCCAGTTTCCTCATTTGCTATGTTATCAGCTGCAATTTTATTTATAATCCTTCCACTTAAAGCAAGTTTTTTATTGAATTTATATCTACCTACTTTAGCTAAGTCATATCTTTTAGCATCAAAAAACAATGTATTAATAAGTGATTTTGCACTTTCTACAGCTGGTGGTTCTCCTGGTCTAAGCCTCTTGTATATCTCAAGTAATCCTTCTTCTTCACTTGAAGTATTATCTTTTTCAATACTATTTAGTAAATGTTCTGATTCACCTAATAATTGTAATATTTCTGCATCTGAACCATAGCCTAAAGCTCTTAAAAGAACAGTTACAGGTAATTTTCTAGTCCTATCTACTCTTACATATACAATATTATTTGAATCACTTTCATATTCAAGCCATGCTCCACGATTTGGAATAACAGTAGCTGAATACAAGCTATCTCCAGCTTTATCTAATTTCTCATTATAATAAACACCAGGAGATCTAACTAACTGACTTACTATAACTCTTTCTGCACCATTAACTATAAAGGTACCCTTGTCTGTCATGAGATGGAAATCTCCCATGAAAACTTCTTGCTCTTTTACTTCTCCCGTTTCTTTGTTAATAAGTCTAACTTTCACTTTCAATGGAGCTGAGTAAGTTGCATCTCTTTCTTTACATTCCTCAATACCATACTTTGGTTCATCTTCAACATAATAGTCTACAAATTCCAGAACTAAATTCCCTGTATAATCTTGAATTGGAGAGATATCTTCAAACACCTCTTTTAGTCCTTCTTTTACAAACCATTCATATGAAGTTTTTTGAACCTCAATTAGATCGGGAAGTTCTAATACTTCATCAATTACTGAATAACTCATTCTAACCCGTTTACCATACGAAACAGGATGCACCATATTATTCACCCCTTATAAAAAACTAATTCCAAAAGGCTATAGAAATCCTTTAGTGGAAATTTCTTCATTATATCTATAATAATATTGACATAAAAAAAAATTTTATACCCTCTTTTTTATGCCAATTCCTCATTATTTTGCATCTTATAATGCTATCACACAACTTATAATATGTCAAGCCTAAGAAATAGCAATAAAAAAGGCACCATTACGGTACCTTTATTTAAATAAATTACTTAAGCTCTACAGTAGCTCCTACTTCTTCTAACTTAGCTTTCATTTCTTCAGCTGCTTCTTTTTCGATTCCTTCTTTAACTGGTGCTGGTGCTCCGTCAACTAATCCTTTAGCATCCTTTAATCCAAGTCCAGTTATTTCTCTAACAGCTTTTATAACTTTGATTTTTGAGTTTCCAGCATTTGCAAGGATAACATCAAATTCTGTTTGCTCTTCTTCTGCTGCTGCTCCACCTGCTGCTCCACCTGCTACCATTACTGGTGCTTGTGCACTTACGTCAAACTCCTCTTCAAGAGCTTTTACTAAATCTGATAATTCTAATACAGTTAATTCTTTAACTTGATCTAATATATTTGTGATTTTTTCACTCATTTATAATTCCTCCATTTAATTTATTGTTCAGCGGATTCTTCGCCGTTTTCTTTGTCAACTATTGCTTGTATTCCACGAGCAAATTTACTAATTGGTGCATTTAATGCAATAACAACTTGAGTAAGTAAATGCTCTTTAGAAGGTAAGTTAGCTATTTCAGATATTTTCTCAAAATCTAACATATCTCCTTCAACTATTCCTGCTTTAAGTTCTAAATTCTTATGATCTTTTGCAAAGTCATTAGTTATTTTAGCTGCTATAACAGGGTCTTCATTAGATATTGCTATCGCATTTGGTCCTGTTAAGTGATTTGTAAATTCTTCATAACCTTCATCTTTAAAAGCAAATCTCATCATGCTGTTTTTATAAACCTTGTATTCAACACCTGCTTCAGAGTACTTTCTTCTAAGTTCAGTAACTTCATCTACATTCAAACCTCTATAATCAACTAAAACTACTGATTTAGCTGCTGATATTTTGTCTCTTATTTCTTGAACTAGTTGCTGTTTTGCTTCAACAATTTTTTTGTTCATTTTGACTTCCACCTCCTCAAATAAGAAGTAATTAATTTCATAAAATTAAAAGGTCTTCCGCATAAGGAAGACCTTCATATAATCATATATTAAATAATCATAATGGGTACAACCTCGGTAGGTAATTTAAACCTTTCGGTTCCTACTTTCTACGGTTATTTATTAAATTTTAATCTTTTAATATCTTAACACGGTCATACCATTATGTCAATAACAAATTTATATATCCATTAATTTTTGACCATTAATTTTGATTCCAGGTCCCATTGTGCTTGATAAGACAACAGATTTAAGATATCTACCTTTAGCTGCTGCAGGTTTTGCTTTTATTAAAGCACCCATTAAAGCATGGAAGTTTTCTTTTAATTTTTCTTGTCCAAAAGAAGCTTTCCCGATAGGAACGTGAACTATGCTTGTTTTATCTACTCTATATTCTACCTTACCTGCTTTTATATCATTAACAGCTTTTTCAACATCGAAAGTAACTGTTCCTGATTTAGGGTTAGGCATTAATCCTTTTGGTCCAAGAACTCTACCAAGTCTACCAACAACACCCATCATATCTGGTGTAGCTACTACTACATCAAATTCAAACCAATTTTCTTTTTGAATCTTATTTAAATATTCATCTGCACCAACAAAGTCTGCTCCAGCTGCTTCTGCTTCTTTAGCTTTTTCACCTTTTGCAAATACTAAAACTTTTCTTGTTTTACCAGTACCATGTGGAAGCACTATTGCACCTCTTACTTGTTGATCAGCATGTCTTGGATCTACTCCAAGCTTTATTGCTAATTCAATAGTTTCATCAAAATTAGCTTTAGCAGTCTTTTCAACTAACTCAATAGCTTCATTTGTATCATAAAGTTTTTCTCTATCAACTAATTTTATACTATCATCATATTTCTTTCCTCTTATAGCCATTTGTATCCTCCTCTGTGGTATAACGATTTTTAAATCTTCCACTTTTTTAATATTACTTAGTCTTCTACTACTATACCCATACTTCTTGCAGTACCTGCTACCATACTCATAGCAGAATCTATATCACTTGCATTTAAATCAGGCATTTTTGTTTCTGCAATTTCTTTTACTTGATCTTTTGAAATTGTAGCTACCTTATTTTTATTAGGTTCTCCAGATGCTGCTTCTAATCCTAAAGCTTTCTTTAGTAAAACAGCAACAGGAGGAGTCTTAGTTATAAATGTAAATGATCTATCTTGATATACTGTAAGAACAACTGGAATTACCATACCAGGTTGATCAGCAGTTTTTGCATTAAATTCTTTACAAAATCCCATAATGTTAACACCATGTGGTCCTAAAGCAGTACCTACTGGTGGTGCTGGAGTTGCTTTACCAGCTGGAATTTGTAACTTAACTACAGCTTGAACTTTTTTAGCCATACCTGTTACACCTCCTTATTTATTTGTCTCTAATAAGACTATTAAAAAGAGTAAAATACTCTTTATAAGCTTTGTACTTGATCAAAATCAAGTTCTACAAGTGTTTCTCTTCCAAACATAGAAATAAAAACTTTGAGCTTTCTTTTTTCAGTGTTTATTTCTTTTACTGCACCCATGAATTTTTCAAAAGGTCCAGATATTACTTTTATAGAATCGTCTATTTTGATATCAATCTGTGGAAGTGCATCTTGCACACCCATATTTTTTACTTCCTCAGGAGTTAAAGGTATTGGTTTAGATCCAGGACCTACAAAACCTGTAACACCCCTTGTATTTCTAACAAGATACCATGATTCATCAGTCATTACCATTTTAACGATAACATAGCTAGGGAATTTTTTTCTTTCTTTGACCTTTTTCTTGCCATCTTTTACTTCTACATACTCTTCCATAGGTACAAGTATTTCAGGTACTATATCTTGCATAGCTCTATTTTCAACCAACTTTTCTATATTCGCTTTAACTTTATTTTCATGACCAGAATAAGTATGTACTACATACCATTGGGCCTTTTCTGACATATCCGTGGCCAACCCCTCCCTCGCTTTTTATTAACCAATTATAAATGATAATAAGCCTTTTACTAAAGTATCAAATAACCATATGATAAGCCCTACTACAGTACATAAAGCTATAACTACTGCTGTATGATTTATTAATTCTTTTCTATTAGGCCAACTAACTTTCTTTATTTCTGCCTTTACACCTCTAAAATATGATTTGACTTTTTTAAAGGTATTTTTTTTCGTTTCAGCTTGAGCTGCCATATAATTTCACATCCTTACCTTTATTAATATTGATCAATTTAATAATTCTTAATCAATTTAGTAAAAGGAATTATTTTGTTTCCTTGTGATTTGTATGAGTTTTACAGAATTTGCAATATTTTTTCATCTCTACTCTATCAGGATGTAATCTTTTGTTCTTTGTTGTTGTATAATTTCTTTGCTTACATTCAGTGCAGGCTAAAATTATTTTATCTCTCATTAAAACACACCTCCTACGCCTTAATACCTATAGTATTATTAATCTAGGCATAATAACTATCAGTACTTAATATGAATAACTTTTAAATTATATCATTTTAATTCATTGTTAGTCCAATATATAAATTATCACAAAAATCTTAATATGTCAATAAAAAACTAGGTCTATTAAGACCTAGTTTTTAGCCTTTACATATTTAAACTATTCTATTATCTCACTAACTACTCCAGCTCCAACTGTTCTTCCACCTTCACGTATAGCAAATTTAAGTCCTTTTTCCATTGCTATTGGTGTAATAAGTTCTATTGTAAACTGTGCGTTATCTCCTGGCATTACCATTTCTACGCCTTCTTCTAACTGGATTGCTCCTGTTACATCTGTTGTTCTAAAGAAAAACTGTGGTCTATATCCATTGAAAAATGGTGTGTGACGTCCACCTTCATCTTTATTTAATACATATACTTCAGATTTGAATTTAGTATGTGGTGTTATTGTTCCAGGCTTTGATAATACTTGGCCTCTTTCAATTTCATCTCTTTGGATTCCTCTTAGAAGTGCTCCTATATTATCTCCTGCTTGCGCTTGATCTAATAATTTTCTAAACATCTCTACTCCTGTACATACTACTTGTCTTGGCTTGTCTGTAAGTCCTACTAGTTCTACTGTATCTTGTACTTTTAATATTCCTCTTTCTACTCTTCCTGTTGCTACTGTTCCTCTTCCTGTGATTGAGAATACATCTTCTACTGGCATTAGGAAGTCTTTGTCTATTTCTCTCTCTGGGGATGGAATTGTCTCATCTACTGATTCCATTAATTCCATTATTTTATCTCCCCACTCTCCTGCTGGGTCTTCTAATGCTTTTAGAGCTGATCCTACTACTACTGGAATGTCGTCTCCATCAAATTCATATTCTGATAGTAATTCTCTTACTTCCATCTCTACTAGTTCGATTAATTCTTCATCATCTACCATATCTGCCTTGTTTAAGAATACTACTATTTCTGGTACTCCTACTTGACGTGATAATAGTATATGCTCTCTTGTTTGTGGCATTGGTCCATCTGCTGCTGATACTACTAATATCGCTCCATCCATTTGTGCTGCTCCTGTTATCATGTTCTTTACATAGTCAGCATGACCTGGGCAGTCAACATGTGCATAATGTCTGTTTTCTGTCTCATACTCTATGTGAGATGTTGATATTGTAATTCCTCTTTCTCTTTCTTCTGGTGCCTTATCTATATTGTCAAATGATGTTGCTGCACCTGTTCCTAGTCTGTTGTTTAATACTGCTGATATTGCTGCTGTTAATGTAGTTTTACCATGGTCAACATGACCTATTGTTCCTACGTTAACATGTGGTTTATTTCTTTCATATTTTGCTTTTCCCATTATTAATCCTCCTTAAGTTATTTTTTGGAGCCCACGACCGGGATTGAACCGGTGACCTCTTGCTTACCATGCAAGTACTCTACCTACTGAGCTACGTGGGCATTTAAATCTACTGTAAATTATTGTACTATGTTAATTTTTGAATGTCAATAGATTAAACAGGTAAATCTTTCTCTAATTTTCTTTTGATTCTTTGAAGTGCATTATCAATTGATTTTACATGCCTTTCCAAACTAATAGCTATTTCTTGATATGATTTACCTTGCAAGTAAGATAATAAAACTTCAAGCTCTAATACACTTAGTGTTTGACCTATCTTTTGTTCTATTCTAGCTAATTCTTCTTTAGAAATCATAAGTTCTTCTGGATTTGTAATCTTAGCACCTGAAATCATATCCATCAAGGTCTTGTCTGATTCCTCATCATATAAAGGTTTGTTTAGTGATATATAAGAATTTAAAGGCATATGTTTTTGTCTTGTTGCTGTTTTAATAGCAGTTATAATTTGTCTTGTAATACAAAGTTCAGCAAAGGCTCTAAAAGAAGCTAATTTATCTACATCATAATCTCTTATAGATTTATATAAGCCTATCATGCCTTCTTGTATTATATCTTCCCTATCTGCTCCTATCAAAAAATAACTCCTTGCTTTAGATCTGACAAAATATTTGTACTTTTTAAGTAAATATTCCAAAGCAATATTATCTCCATCTTTTGCCCTTTTTACCGCTTCTTCATCACCCATTAATGGGTAAACATTGGTTATTCCCACTAACATCTCCTCCAGATATCCCCTGAAATCTCATACTTATATACTTATTATATATTAGGCACAAGTCTAGAGTCAAGATTTTTACAGTTTTCTTCTCATTTTCTCAAATTTTTCTAATATTTCTTTATTTAACCTTTCCCCTAGGACTCCTCTTTTATAACTATTTTTTTTATCTTTTTCTTTTTTAATAGCACCTTTTATTTTATCAACCTCAATTTCTAGTTCCCTAGCTGATATTCTAGTACCACCCCTACTTAATATTACTTGTTGTTCTACCCAGTCAGAAGTAGCCACTCTAACAGCTTTATTTCTACCCATTTGGTCTAATTTTTTCTCTATATAACTATCAGCAGTTTCATGTTCTTTTGTGTATACAACAATAAGTCCATAAGTTTTTTCTTCTTTTTGATTCCCACCCTTTAATAGATGCGCATCAAATACTATTATTACATTAATCCCAGTAAAAGATTGATATTCCGCCATAATTTCTATAAGTTCATTTCTTGAATTATCTAAATTTACTTCACTTGCAGATTTGAGTCTAGCCCAACTATTTATAATATTATATCCATCTATAAATAAATATTCCTTTTTATTTGATCCCATCTCATTTTTTCAATCCTCTTTGCCTATTAACATCATACATTATAATTGAAGCTGCAACAGAAGCATTTAAAGAAGATACTTTCCCCATAATAGGAATTTTAACTAGCTCGTCACATTTCTCTTTTACCAATCTTCCAATCCCGCTACCTTCACTTCCAATTACAAGCGCAATAGGTCCTGTGAGTTTGTTTTCATAATAAGGTCTTTCACCATCCATGTCTGCTCCATATATCCAAATACCTTCTTCCTTTAATACATCAATAGTATTTGCTATATTAGATACTTTTACTACCGGCATATATTCTATAGCTCCAGCTGAAGTTTTAGCTACAGTAGAGGTAAGTCCAACTGATCTTCTCTTAGGGATTATTATTCCATGAGCTCCAACACATTCTGCAGTTCTCATTATAGAGCCTAAATTATGAGGGTCTTTTATTTCATCTAATATTATTATAAAAAGATCTTCATTTTTGCTTTTTGCAAGAGCAAAGATATCTTCCAAGTTTTTGTAAGTATGACTTGAAGAAACAGCTATAACCCCTTGATGTGAGCTTGTACTACTCATTTGATTTAATTTATTTTTATGAATATATTGGATAACTATACCTCTAGATTTAGCTAGTTTTTTAATCTCATTTATAGAACCTGTTTTACTGCCATCTTCTATAAATAATTTTTCAATCTCTCTTCCTGATTTAAGTGCTTCTATTACAGGATTTCTACCTTCTATATAATCATTCGTACTCATTTTTAACCACTCCTTATATTAAATCTTTTATTATTATATTGAATATCTCTTCTATTCTACTTTGTCTATCTAATAAATACAGATATCCTATTAAAGCTTCAAAGCCTGTTGCATATCTATAATCAGACATATTAGCATTTTTAGGTACAGTTGCTGATTTTTTATTTCTACCCCTTTTTACTATAGATAATTCTTCATCAGTAAGTTTATCCATTAATTTATGAACTATATCTGATTGAGCTTTTGCTTTTACAAATTCAATTGCCTTTTTATGAAGCTCATTTACAGAAAGCACTCTATCTTCTAATAGATACCTTCTAATAAATACTTCATAGACTGCATCACCTATATATGCTAATTGGAGTGGAGAGAGCAAATTAACTTCTCTCACAGTCCAATTTTTATTTTGTTTATCTCCTATATTTGTTTTTTCCATTTAGTTCCTTCCTTTGTATCTTCTAATACTATACCTTTTTCTTTTAATTGATCTCTTAAATCATCTGCTAATTTATATTCTTTGTTCTTTTTAGCATCATTTCTTTTTTTTATTAAATTCATTATTTCTTCATCTAAAATTTCATCTTTCTTATATAAAAGTCCCAATACATTGCTTAGATTCATAAGTATATCATAGCTATATTTAACTGTTTTGTATGAACTTTTGCTATTTAAATTTGTATTAGTATATTTTATAAGCTCAAACATTTTAGATAAGGCATCAGCAGTATTTAAATCATCTTCCATACTTTCATCAAATTCTTTTTTAAATTTATCTATTGCTTCTTTTGATTCTTCATCTAAATGTGAATTTTCTTTGTTAAGTATGCCTAACAAATCCTCTAATTTGTTCTTTCCATTATAGAGTCTTTCTAATCCATTTTTTGATTGTTCTAATATTTCTCTACTAAAGTTTATAGGACTTCTATAGTGACTTGAAAGTATGAAATATCTTACTATTTCTAAATCATATTCCTCACTTACACCCCTTACTGTAAAGAAATTAAATTTAGATTTACTCATTTTGATATCTTCTACATTTATCATTGCATTGTGCATCCAATAATTTGCAAATGGCTTTCCTGTAAGGCTTTCAGATTGAGCTATTTCATTTTCATGATGAGGAAATTCTAAATCATGTCCACCTGCATGAATATCAATAGTATCTCCTAAATATTTTCTTGCCATTACAGAGCATTCAATATGCCATCCAGGCCTTCCTTCTCCCCATGGACTTTCCCAAAAAGGTTCTCCTTGCTTCTTACTCTTCCAAAGAGCAAAGTCTACAGGATTTCTTTTTTCTGAATTAACACCAATTCTAGCTCCAGACTGCAACTCTTCTATTTTTTTATTTGATAATTTACCATAATTTTTAGCCTTACTTATATCAAAATATACATCTCCGCCTACCTTATATGCAAAATCTTTTTCTTCTAATTCTTTTATGAATTCTATTATTTCATCTATGTTTTCTGTAGCTCTTGGATGAATTGTTTCTTCTTCTGATATATTTAAATTTTTAGCATCAGTAATATATTCAGCTATAAACTTATCTGCAATTTCTTTTACACTTGTATTTTCCTCATTTGCCTTTTCAATCATTTTATCATCTATATCGGTAAAATTAACAAGATATTTTACGTTATAACCCTTGTTTTTAAGGTATCTTCTTAGTACATCAAACACTATAAGAGGTCTGGCATTTCCAACATGGATATAATTATACACTGTAGGTCCACATACATACATACTAACCTCATCTTTTTTTAGTGATATAAATTCTTCTTTTTTTCTAGTTAAGCTATTATAAAGTTTCATTTAAATCCTCCTTATGTTTTATTTTTTCTAATTTTTCTATTCTTTTATCTATTTGGTCTAATCTATCTGCTATTGGGTCTGGAAATTTCGTTTGATCTAAATCCAATTCTTTTAATGGAGTCATTTTTTTCCTAATTACTATTTCTCCTGGTATACCTACTATTGTAGCATATTTTGGTGCTTCTTTTAATACAACTGCTCCTGCTCCTATTTTGGCAAAATCATTCACTTTAAATGGTCCAAGCACCTTTGCCCCAGCGCTTATTACTACATTATTGCCTATGGTAGGATGCCTTTTCCCACATTCCTTTCCAGTTCCTCCAAGAGTTACACCTTGATATATTACTACATCATTTCCTATTTCTGCAGTTTCTCCTATCACAACACCCATTCCATGGTCTATAAATACCCTTTTACCAATTTTAGCACCTGGATGTATTTCAATGCCTGTAAAGAATCTTGCTATCTGAGAAATTATTCTCGATAATAAAAATATATTCTTTTTATATAAAAAGTGCGCAAATCTATGACATGTTACAGCATGAAAACCTGGATAACATAATATTATTTCTATAGAAGTTTTAGCAGCCGGATCCATTTTTTTTATTGTTTTTATATCCTCTTTAACGTTTGAAAACATCCTTTTCACCACCTTCTAACTGTAATACTAAAATGAAAAAACCGCCCCTATACAAATTTGTATAGAGACGGTTTTACCGTGGTTCCACTCTAATTTAAGCTTTCGCCTATCTTTAATGGTTATAAGGTAACCAACAAAAAGTTCAAAGGTGCATTTTCAATCAAAACTAACCATAATCCTTTCAGCCAAGGGATTATTCTCTAATTGGTAGAATTTGATTTACTTTTTCCTCATCATTACTTTTAATTATTTAAAATATTATTTTCTACATATTGTATGCGAGTAAGTATATTTTGTTTACCTAAAACCAAAATTATATTTACCATTTCAGGCCCATGAAGAGAACCTGTAAGCATGGCTCTTATTGGCATAAACAAATTCTTGCCCTTAACTCCTGTTTTCTTTTGGATTTTTTTAATAATAGTCTTTGAAAATTCCTCATCTATTTCATCTATCTGATTTAACTCTTCTTTAAATGCATCTAAAAGAGATTGAACTTGATCTCCTTTTAACATATTCATTACATCTTCATCTTCTAAATCTACATTATAATTGAAATATATATTTGCTTTTTCTTTTATTTCAGAAAGATTTGAAAGATCTTCTTTTACGGTAGATACAAGAGTCTTTATCCATTCATATCTATTCTCTACATCTTCATCATCAATATATCCTGCTTCTTTTAAGAAAGGTATAGCCAAATCTGTTATTTTATCTAAACTTCCTTCTCTTACATATTGACCATTTATCCAATTCAACTTATCTATATCAAAAACTCCACCAGTTTTAGATACCCTATCAAATGAAAATTCTTTTTCTAATTCATCCATATTAAATATTTCTTCATTTGATTCAGGAGACCAACCAACTAAAGCTAAATAGTTATTTAGTGCTTGTGGAAGATATCCTTTTTCTTTGAAATCAGTTACCGATACATCACCTTGTCTTTTTGATAATTTTTTCTTATCCTTATTTAATACTGTAGGAAGATGTACATATGTTGGAGCCTCCCATCCAAATGCATTGAACATAAATACATGCTTTGGAGTTGATGGCAGCCATTCTTCTCCCCTTACTATATGAGAGATCTTCATTAAATGATCATCAACTACTACTGCAAAATGATAGGTTGGAAATCCATCTGATTTCATAAGTACTTGATCATCCATATCACTTGTATTTATAGTAACCTTACCTCTTACTAAATCATTAAAAACTATATCTTCACTCTCAGGTAACTTAAGTCTTATTACATATTCCTCACCATTTGATATTCTAGTTTCAGCTTCTTTTTTATCTAAGCTCCTACAATATCCATCATATCTTGGAATCTTACCAGCTGATTTTTGCTCTTCTCGAACCTTATCCAATCTTTCTTTTGAACAAAAACAGTAGTATGCGTGTCCTTTTTCCAATAATATATCCAAGTATTTTTTATAAATATCTAATCTTTCAGATTGAATATATGGACCATATTCACCCTTTTGAATTACTTTTCCATTCTCTATAAATACACCTTCATCATGTGTGATTCCAGCCCACTCCATAGAATCTATTAGATTTTCTAAAGCGCCCTCTACAAATCTTGTTCTATCTGTATCTTCAATCCTTAAAATATATTTTCCATTATTATGTTTAGAAAACAAATAATTATATAGTGCCGTTCTAAGACTTCCTATGTGAACAAATCCTGTAGGACTTGGGGCAAATCTTACTCTTACATCACTCATTTAAAAACCTCCATTTTACTGATTATTATTGTTAATTATATAATACATAACTTTAAAATACAAGTTTAAGAATCTTACAGTTTAAGTCCTTGATTTTCAAATACTTCTTTTACTCTTTTAAGTACTTCAACTTCATTTACTTTTACCTTTTCATATTCTTCTCTTAGGGAAAATTCAACCACAGAATCTTTAGCATCTCTTCCAACAGTTATCCTTATAGGTATACCTATAAGTTCTGCATCTGTAAACTTAACTCCAGCTCTTTCTTTTCTATCATCTAGTAAAACTTCAATTCCTTCCTTTTTTAAAACATCATATAAGCTTGTAGCTAATTCTATTTGATCTTCCTTTTTAGGGTTTACTACAGTTACTATAAGGTGATATGGAGCTACAGCTAAAGGCCATATCATACCCTTTTCATCATTGTTTTGTTCTATTATTGCCCCAATTGTTCTATCTATTCCTAATCCAAATGAATTCATATAAAAGTTTTGACTTTTCCCATTTTCATCAAGATATCTTGCATTTAATTTTTCACTATATTCAGTTCCTAGCTGCAATAGATTACCTAATTTAATGCCCCTATCTATTAAAAGTTTGCTTTTACATTTAGGACAAGTATCATTTTTCTTAACCAATAATAAATCTTCTACTTCTTCGCCTGAGAAATCCTCTATGTTTACATTTTTTATATGATAATCAGTTTTATTTGCACCCACTACAAAGTTTTTCATTTTTTTAATCCTAGAATCTATTATCATCCTAACATCTTCTTTTAATTCAAGAGGTCCAGCAAAACCAATTTCTGCTCCAGTAACTCTTTTTACGCCTTCTTCATCTATCATTTCAATTTCAGATTCAGGTAAATTCAAATAATTTGCAAGTTTACTTTGATTTAATTCTCTATCAGCAGGAATTAATACAGCTATAACCTTTTCTTTGCCCTTAAATAACAATGTTTTTACAAAATTTGAAGCATCCATACCTAAATATTCTTCCATCTTTTGAACCGTTACAGCATGCGGAGTATGAACTTCTTCTTTTTTAAGATTTTCTTTTTGCGTGTTGTTTTTTATATTATATATAACGGGAGCCTTTTCATCTGTAGCAGCATAATTACAATCTTTACAATAAACCAGACCAGTTTCCCCTATATCACTTTTAGCAGAAAATTGATGGCTAGTTCCATTGCCTTTTTGACCTGAATCAGCTTGTAAAACCCTATAATCAATCTTACATCTATCAAAAATCCTTTCATAAGCTTTCCACATATTCATATAGGATTTCTCCATACTTTTAGCATCTTTATCAAAAGTATAAGCATCTTTGCTTATAAATTCACGTGATCTTATAACTCCTAAACGAGGTCTTTTTTCATCTCTATATTTACTTTGAATTTGATAAAGATTTAAAGGTAATTGCTTGTATGATTTCAATTCATTCTTTATAGTTTCTATAAAGATTTCTTCATTACTTGGACTTAGGCAAAGTTCTCTGTTATGACTATCATTTATCTTTAACATTTCTGTCCCAAATTCTTTTAATCTTCCACTTTCATCCCACAATTCTTTTGGTTGAATATTAGGCATTAAAGTTTCCTGTCCACCTGAATTATCCATTTCCTCTCTTACAATATTTTCTATTTTTCTTATTACTCTATATCCTAAAGGTAGATAGGAAAAAACACCTGCTACTACTTTTCTAATCATACCTGATCTTAACATTAATCTATAACTTGCTATTTCAGTATCAGTTGGAGCTTCTCTAAGTGTTGGCATATATAAATTTGACATTTTCATAATTATTACCTTCTTGTTTTAGACAATAATATAAAGAAAAACACATTCTCTCCAAAGGAGAAAATGTATTTTAATTTAATATGCTCTAGCTAAATAAACCATTTTTTCTGATTTTCCACTGCAGCAAACACATTCCTCTGTTCCTAAATCTTCTTGTTCAAAAGGAATACATCTTATAGTAGCTCCTGTTTGTTCTTTTATTTTTTGTTCACATTCTGCATCTCCACACCACATAGATTTCACAAAACCTGGAGTGTTTTTAATGATATTTTCTAATTCATCCATATTTTTAGCTACATATGTTTTTTCATCTCTCATTTTTTTAGCTTTTTCAAATAAAGAACTTTGAATATCTTCTAATAATTTTTCAATATCTTCATTTATTGTATCTAAAGAAACAGAAACTTTTTCATTTTTATCTCTTCTAGCTAATACAACTTGATTATTTTTGATATCACGAGGTCCAATTTCCAAACGGATAGGAACACCTTTCATCTCCCATTGATTAAACTTCCAACCTGGTGAATACTCATCACTATCATCTATTTCTACTCTAAAGTTCTTTTCTAATTCTTTTTTAAGGTCATATGCCTTATCTAATACTCCTTCTTTATGTTGAGCTATTGGTATAATAACTATTTGTGTAGGAGCTATCTTTGGAGGTACTACTAATCCGTTATTATCTCCATGAACCATTATAAGTCCACCAATAAGTCTTGTAGATACTCCCCAAGAAGTATGGTAAGGATTTTCAATTTCTCCTGTTCTTCCTGTAAAGGTAATATCAAAAGCCTTGGTAAAATGTTGACCTAAGTTATGAGATGTTCCTGATTGTAGAGCCTTACCATCATGCATTAAGGCTTCCATAGTGTAGGTTGCAGCAGCTCCTGCAAACTTTTCCTTATCACTCTTTCTTCCCACAACCATAGGAATAGCTAAAAATTCTTCTGCTATTTCCCTATAAATTCCTAGCATTTGTAAAGTTTCAGCTTGAGCTTCTTCTGCCGTTTCATGTAAGGTATGACCTTCTTGCCATAAAAATTCAGATGTTCTTAAAAATGGTCTAGTGCTCTTTTCCCATCTTACAACATTATTCCATTGATTATAAAGATAAGGCAATTCTCTCCAAGATCTTAACCACTTAGAATACATACTACACATTATTGTTTCCGAAGTAGGTCTAATACATAATCTCTCTTCTAATTTTTCATGTCCACCATGAGTTACCCAAGCAACTTCTGGTGCAAAACCTTCAACATGTTCTGCTTCCTTTTCTAAAAGACTTTCTGGTATAAGTAGTGGAAAATAGATATTTTTATGACCAGTATCTTTAAATCTCTTATCATATGCCTTTTGGATATTTTCCCATATT
This sequence comes from Senegalia sp. (in: firmicutes), assembly GCF_052088025.1. Taxonomy (NCBI): domain Bacteria; kingdom Bacillati; phylum Bacillota; class Clostridia; order Eubacteriales; family Clostridiaceae; genus Senegalia; species Senegalia sp. (in: firmicutes). Next base: position 45,608 of record NZ_JBQCYD010000020.1, read on the forward strand.
GCATATCCATAAGGTCTAATAACCATAAAACCTCTAACTGGAGAATAGTCTGCCATCTCAGTTTTTAATACAACATCTGTATACCATTGTGCAAAATCTTTATCCATATTAGTAATTTCTTGTACCTTTTGATTATTTGCCATTTTGTATTTCCTCCTCATTTTTAGACAATAAAAAAACGCCCCTAAAAAGGGACGGATATTCCGCGGTACCACCCTAGTTGACTTTTAAAAGTCCACTCTAATTTTATAACGGTAAGTCACCGTAAGCTAAAAAGCTTAAAGCTCAAGAACAGGTTCAATATTTAGCGGAATGAAAACTTCCCAGCCTAGAGTTTTCTCTCTTTGAATCATAAATATTTACTATTTTCTATCTTCGCCTTTAGATATATAATTATTAGTAATTTTACTAGAAAAACAAACTTTTGTCAAATACTATTTTTTTGTTATTAAACAAATCTGATCAACATATGATAATGTCCTATTATAACATTTATGATTATGTCCTAAT